>JBLFYM010000001.1:0-153012 GCA_047608975.1 Limisphaerales bacterium
TCCTTGGTGGCGTTGGCAGTTTCGTGCGCAGCTTGGGTGAACAGCCGCAAACGGCATGAGGAGAACACGGAGAGCGAGTTTCGACCGGCGCTGACTTTTACCCGCTCCGAAGACGAAGTGTGGCATCTCGCAAACGTTGGGAAAGGATCGGCGATCAATGTTCAGGTTCTTTGCAGTAGGGAGGGCAAAAAGTGGGAGCAGCGTGTGAACGCAAGGACCCTTGCCGCCGACCAGCAATACGCCATGCCGTGGATAACCAAGGGCGGGTCCTTGGCTGTCTGCTACACCGACATCCACGGTCGGGAGTACCACACGAAGTGCACGAGCTATAAGAACGAACTCGGCAAAGGAGACATTCCGACACCGCACCTGAAAATCGAACAAGAGTGGGATCTCAACGCCAACCTGGCTCCCATCAAGGTGCGTGTGCTCTAGCTCCACGCAACGGCAGTAGAGCGAGAACACTTCCGCAAGATTTTACGATTTGGGAAAAGATAACATTTTACGGGAACAAAGGGACAGGCACAGAGTTGTGTGCTTCCACGGCACACCGCGAGCGAGTTCTGGCCCATGGCGGAACGGTATGCGTCAGTCGCGCTCGTAAGGATCTGCCGGTGTGGGAAACCTTGGCCTCTACCGGGATACGCGTGAAGAAGTGAATTGCGATGCTACGCAGATGTGCGCGAGCCTGCGTGACGCGTGAAGATACATTACCTGTTTCCCTTGTTGAGCAGCCTGCTCTATGTGAGCGGAATCCTGTTCATCAAACAGGCGACGGGATCGGGTGTGGGTGTCTGGCGCACCAGCTTCATCTCAAACATCGCGACCGCGCTGATGTTTCTTCCGGTGTTGGCTTTTGGTGGTGAGTGGCGTCCGTTGAATGAGCTGTGGCAACCGGCTCTGGTTGCCGCTCTTTTCATTGGTGGCCAGGTATTCACATTCATCGCACTGCAGAAGGGCGATGTAAGTGTGGTGACGCCGGTCATGGGTTTGAAAACCGTAATGGTGGCGGTGCTGGCGACGGTTTTGATGGGAGAATCTCTGGGGACGAAGCTTTGGATTGCGGCCGGCCTGAGCGCCGGTGGCGTGGCGCTTCTGAGCGTCACGCATGGCGCGCGCCATCATCACGTCCTGTCCACGATTCTGTTGTCGACGCTCGCAGCGGGTTCGTTTTCGCTGTTCGATGTGTTGGTGGCAAAGTTCTCGCCTGCTTGGGGGATCGGACGCTTTCTTCCCGCGATGTTTGGTTGGGTGGCGGTTTTCTCCCTGATCTTTATTCCGTTCTTCAGTGCCCCGCTGTCGAAGATCGAAGCGGTCGCCTGGAAGCCGCTGCTAAGGGGCTCATTCTTCCTGGGTTTCCAAGGGCTGCTGTTGATCTGCACCCTTGGTTTCTACGGCGATGCGACCGCCATCAATGTCATCTACAGTTCGCGCGGCCTGTGGAGTGTCATCGCGGTGTGGCTTGTCGGCCATTGGTTTGCCAATGAAGAGAAAAACATCGGCAGTTCAGTGTTTCGCTGGAGATTGGGCGGCGCGGTTCTGCTGCTGGCTGCCATCGTCGCGTTGGTCGCCTGAGCCGTGCCGGAGATTTCTACCACAGATGGGTGTTCCACAATCTGGGGAGAACTGAGTCTGCGGGAACAATGTTCTTTCGAACGCTCCTTAGCCATACGTAGCGATGCAGTCGGAAAACCACGAATGAACACCAATGCACACGAATAAGGAGTCGGAAGTGAACTGCTTGAAATTCCTGTGGGCTCACCAATCAGTGACTTTGTTCTAACAACTCGATCGAACCGTTTTACCCCTCTTCATTCGTGTCTACTCGTGTCCATTCGTGGTTCAACTGAATAGTCGCGGTTGGCGGTCCGGGTTTCACACGATCAGCATTGCGTCTCCGTAGCTGAAGAAGCGGTATTGGTTTTCAACGGCGGTGCGATAGGTGTTGAGCATGGTTTCGCGTCCGGCGTCGCCGTTCGGGGATGCCAGTGCTGAGACGAGCATGAGGAGGGTGGATTCGGGGAGGTGGAAGTTGGTGAGGAGGGCGTCGACGATTTTGAAATCGTAAGGAGGCGTGATGAAGATGTTCGTTTTCCCGCGACTGGGTTTTAGTTCGGGCTGGAGGGCGATGGTTTCCAGGACGCGGACGGTGGTGGTGCCGATGGCGATAACGCGTTTTCCGGCGGTTTTGGTTTGTCGGATCAGGTCAGCGGTTTCCTCGGTGACCTCGTAGCGCTCGAAGTGCATCTGGTGATCTTCGACGTTCTCGACTTTCACGGGGGCGAAGGTGCCGAGCCCGACATGGAGGGTCACTTCGGCGATTTTCGCGCCTCGTTGTTTCAGCTGATCGAGGATGTCATCGGTGAAATGAAGGCCGGCCGTCGGGGCAGCTGCGGATCCAGGCGGTCCGGCGTAGACGGTCTGGTAGCGGTCGCGATCCTCGGTTGAGGGTTTGTCGCTGCGTTGGATGTAAGGGGGCAGGGGAGTTTCGCCCAGTCGATCCAGGTGGTCGAGGATGTCGCCCTGGCAGCGGAAGCGGAGTCGGCAATGGCCCTCCTGGTTCTTTTCGATCAGCTCAGCTTCGATGTCGGTCGGTGCCCCAGCGAGATCGTGGATCGTGATGGAGGTGCCGGCGCGGGTGCGTTTTCCCGGTTTGAGCATGGTCCACCAATCATTGGCCCGAACTTCCTCGACGAGCAGCATTTCGATCTGTCCGCCGGTCTCTGGTTTCGAGCCACGCAGCCGAGCTGGGATGACTTTCGAATTATTGAGAACAATCAGGTCTCCCGGCTCAATAAAGCTGGGGAAATCGGTGAATGACTTGTGGAAAACCTCTCCGCACGAACGATAAAGGACCAACAGTCTGCTTTGATCCCGTCGCTCAGCCGGGTGCTGAGCGATGAGTTCCTCGGGTAAATCGAAATGAAAGTCGGATATGCGCAATTTTTGCCGTTTTAGCGAAAAATGTCCTGAAGGGGGAGTTTTTTTCGATTGGGGGATAGGGGGGCGAAGGGGGGAATGGCTTTGGGCTCAATTCCGGGGTTCAGATTTTTCAACGAATCCAGCATGGCCCTGATATGGACGTATCTCCTTTGTTTGCAGTGCTTTAGGTGGTGAACAACATTCTCAGTATTGCAAAACAGAAAATCAATATGTTGACGAAGTGGGTCGAAGTGGGTAGTAATTCTACCGTCGTGGGGCACAAGTGCACCAAAGTGTGTAACACGACTTGCGTATGCCGGCAAATGGGACAAACGAACGAGTCTCTTATAAATCGCTGTATCGACACGGCGTTGATGAGAAGCGGCGTGTCCAAATCCCGGCCAAGTGGCGCTCCAACCAAGACACCATCTATTCGGTGATTTTGTGGCGTATGGAGGGGCAAACCTTCCCCTGCCTTTTGATTCTACCTCCCCGCACTTCCGAAAAACTTGAAGAGAAGCTCGAAGCCATGCCTTTCGGCGATCCGCAGGCGGAATCGCTCCGCCGTGTGCTGGGTGCCAATTCCGACGATGTGTCGATCGATCGGGCGGGGCGTCTCTGTCTTCCGGATGGTTTGGCCAAGAAGGCTGGCATCGCGAGTGACGCGGTCCTGGTTGGCTTGTGGGATCGATTTCAGATTTGGAACCCGGAGTTCTATGAACAGGTCGAATCGGTTGACCAGGCGCACGAGAGCGCGGCGAAGAAAATGATTTAACCGTGAGTGTGAGTGATATGTGTGATGTGTGGACATGTTGGGGTGACGGAGTTGCGATGCGCCGGTTTCCGCGTCGTGATCTGTCACTCCAATCCTCCTCGCTTCGGATCACTCCCGCGGAATCGACCACCACCACCCTGTTAACTGCCGGCGCGCGGCATAGTGGAAACTAATCATGGGATTGTTCAATTTTTTGGCTGCCGGAAATAGCTCCCTGAGGGGGTTGGTTCGGCGGTCGGCGCACCGGATCATCGAGGATGAGGGGGCGATTCCGGATTTCAGTGTTCGGCCGCAGGTGGCAGAGCGCATCCGCGAGGCTCGCCGAGAGCGGCACCGCGAGGATCCTTGTAATGCTTATCAGCAGGATGTTCAGGAACGCGAACTGCAGGCCGGGCAAAGAAAGCCAAGTGGTCCCAAGGTTCGCAGTACTTTTCGGCCGCAGCAGCTACGGCCGATTACCAAACCACAACTAGACCCGACGACATCGTCACGTGAGGAACCACGACCAGTGCCGGCTGGGTCGGTTTGGAATCAGAAGCTGAAAATGGCTCGCCGCGGTCGTACGACCGCGCGGGTGAAACGACAACCCAAGCGCCCGGCAGTTTACCGCCAGGCGGGTTCGGTGGTTCGCCGCCGCCGTTCTCCAAATTGGATGGCTTGAGTTGGGCAACCGCTAATGAACGCTGATTGACGCTGATGAATGGAAGCAACGCGATGGGTTTGGCGACCCGGACACCGCTCTGTTCATTCTGCACCCGTCAGTGGCGATCAGCGTGATTAGCGGTTGAGCAAATGTCGCCGACGAAAGAGCGAACATGAACAAACGTGAACGATTACATCCACATCCCAGTGATGGCGGAGGAAGTGTTGACAGCACTGAATCCGGCACCGGGCGGGTACTACGCCGACGGCACCATGGGCATGGGTGGGCACAGTCGCCTCATTTTGAATCGCAGCAACCCGACTGGTCGGGTGTTCGGCTGCGATCGCGATGGCGCGGCACTGCAGGTGGCTGAACAGAACCTGGCGGAGTATGCCGGTCGCTTTGAATTGCGGCGCGGGAACTTCGCTGAACTCGCCGGCTGGTTTGAGCCGGGCACGTTTGATGGCGTGCTGCTCGATCTGGGCGTGAGTTCACCGCAACTGGATGTCGCTGAGCGTGGATTCAGTTTCATGCAGGACGGTCCGCTCGATATGCGGATGGATGACCGGCAGACGGTCACGGCGGCGGACCTGGTCAATGACTGGGATCCGGACGAGTTGATGAAGATTTTTTGGGCCTATGGTGATGAGCCGAAGGCCCGCCGGATCACCCGGCGGCTGGTCGAAGAGCGACAGAACGCGCCGTTCGAGACGACCGGTCAGTTGGCCGGGTTCATCGAGCAGGTCTGTCCGCGCGGCGGCAAGCGAAAGCACCCGGCGACACGGGTCTTCCAGGCTCTGCGGATCGCAGTGAATGACGAGATGGGCGCCTTGGCTGAGGGATTGGCCGGCGCATTGAAAATTTTAAAGACTGGCGGACGGATGGCGGTGATCACCTTCCATTCGCTGGAAGACCGAAAGGTCAAAGAGTTCGGTCGCACGTTGGAACGTGACTACGAAGTGACTGGCGAGCGCGATATCCCGGAATTGCGCTCGCCTCGCGAGCCGAAACTCAAGCGGATCAACCGCAAAGCAATTTTACCCGGATCGACTGAAGTGAAGGACAACCCGCGGGCGCGCAGTGCGCAGTTGCGGGTGTTCGAAAAATTGAACGCATAATCATGCCAAAAAACCGCAAAAAAACCGCCGCGCCGGTCAAGTTTGGGCCGATCTTTCAGGCGATTGCTTGGTGCGTATTTATCTGCGTGGCAGGGGTGGGGTATGTCTGGCAGAAAAATCAGATTCAGGCGTTGGGCGTGCAGATGAAGAAGCACGAACTGAAAGTTGGCGAACTCAAGGTGCAGAACGAAGCGCGCGAGACCATTCTCGCGGGTCTCCGTTCTCCGGCCTATCTCGAGGAACGGATCAAATCGCTCCAGCTCGGATTGGGAATGCCCAGTCCAAACCAGGTGATCACGTTACCTGAATATCCGAGACCAGATCAGGCGGCCGAACAAATGACGCCTTCGGCCCAACCGCAATTTGCCCGTACCGGTGGAGTAGTGCAGCAGGCCAGCGCAAGCAAAAGGTGAGTAACCCGTGCCGAACCTGTGGAAGAAACGAATGCCAATGACAACCGGTGAATGACGATTGACCCCAGTGCGGACACGGAGCGTGGCCGTTGGGTTTGTATTAACAAAAGAACAGACAACGCAGAATGATCCAGGCCTTCCAGAATCGGCGACTCGCGTCCTTGGCGCTAGTGCTGTTGATTGTCTACGGCCTACTTGGTTATCGGCTGGTGGATCTGCAGGTGATACGGCATGCCGAGTTTGTGGAGGAGGCCCGCAAGAACACGTATCGCACGGTACTGTTCGCGCCGCGTCGTGGCGACATCCGCGATGTCAGAGGACATCTCCTGGCGACCAGCCTGCCGGCCAAAACCATCTTTGCCGACCCAGCGTTCATCGGGAATTACCAGGCGAATATTGCTGCTGCTGTCGCTCCGCTGCTTGGAATGACGGAGTGGGCACTTTTTCACAAACTGCAACCCAAGGTTCGCACCCTGACCAATGAGGTAGGTCAGGTGAGTCTGAGCACGAACCGCTATGTCGTGCTGGCCAAGAAGGTGTCGCTGGAGCAGTGGCGGAAAATCAAGACGGCGATGCAGAATCTCAAGATAGGCGATGAGAAGCAGATGAACCGCTCGCAGCGCAGATTCTTCCGCAATCTCCGAAAAATGGCGATCAATGCCGATCAGGTGGAAGACTCATTGAGGGTCTATCCGAATCAGGAATTGGCCGCGCATGTGCTCGGATACGTGACCCGGCGCGAGATCAAGGTCCATTCACGGAATTCCCAGGAAACCCTCGGACTGGAAGGAATCGAGCGGCAATTCAACAAGATGCTCACTGGCACCCACGGTTTTCGCGAGACGGAAAAGGACGGTCGGCAGCGAGAAGTCGCAACCCGCCGGGTATTGGAGGTTGCTCCCCGTGACGGGCGGAACGTTTACCTGACCATCGATGCGCGGCTTCAACATCTGGTCGAAGAGAAGCTCGCCGAAGTGATGTCGCGGTTCAATCCGAAGAGCGCGACGGCGATTCTTGTTCGACCGCAGACCGGTGAAGTCCTGGCGATGGCCAATCTTCCCACCTACAATCCCAATCGTCCGGGGGACATTCCCAAAGGACGTGAGGATTACCGGAAAAACCGTGCGATCATGGATGTCTACGAGCCGGGCTCGACGTTCAAGGTTGTTTCTGTAGCCGCCGGACTCGACAAGGGAGTGGTGCGCTGGGGCGAACGGATCTGGTGCGAAAAAGGGGGCTGGTCCTGGCGTCGGGCCCGCCGCTTGGGTGAATACCGCGGACATGCCTACGAGTGGATGACGGTGGAAACGATCCTGGCAAAATCATCAAACATCGGGACTTCCAAGATCGCGGTGCGCATGTCGGCCGATGATTTTTACGGTTATCTCCGGGGGTTTGGTTTTGGCAGCAAGAGCAAGATTGATCTTGCTGGGGAGCAATACGGGTTGTTGTGGCCGACCTCTCGTTGGCGCGACGATGACCGCACGCGAATTCCAATCGGTCAGGGCATCGCGGTTACGCCACTGCAGATCACGATGGCGGTTGCGGCGATCGCGAACGAAGGGCGTCTGATGCGTCCGTTGATCGTCAACCGGATTGAGGACGCCGATGGACACGTGATCCAGCGGCACCGGCCGATCGTCGTCAGACAGGTGATCAGTCCGGCGGCGGCGCGCGAGACGACGCGGGCCTTGAATACGGTGGTTTCGAAAAACGGGACCGGCAAAAACGCGATCATGGATTTCTACTCGGTGGCCGGGAAGACCGGTACGGCCGATATTCCCATCAAGGGCGTGGGTTATGTGGACAAGAAGAACCTCGCGTCGTTCATCGGTTTCCTGCCCGCCAGCAAGCCAGAACTGGTGATCTCCGTCATCGTCAACGAGCCGGCGGGCGGAGGAACAGGCGGTAGATGTGCGGCACCCTGTTTCCGGGAAATTGCGGTGAAGGCGGCCAATTATCTAAATTTGCAGCCGGACTTGTTGGGGATGGATCTGCCGCTTGTGATGCGGCTCCGTCAGGGACAGAACATCAACGTAGCGAACAGATAACATGCAACTGAACAAAATACTGGCGGGAGTCGCGGTTCAACGCTCGGAAGGGGAGTTGGCGCGGGAGGTCTTGGGGATTGTTCACGATTCACGGCGGGTGAAGCCGGGCATGGCCTTTGTCGCGGTCAAGGGGCTCGAGTGCGACGGCCACGATTACATCAGCGACGCGATTGACCGCGGTGCGGTCGCGATCATCTGTGAGCGAAACGGTTTTCAGTCGCACCGTGCGACCAAGGTTGTGGTGTCCGACACGCGCGCTGCGATGGCCCGGATGGCGAACACATTTTTCGATCATCCGAGCCGCAAACTCAAAGTCATCGGAATCACCGGGACGAACGGCAAGACGACCTCGGCGTTCACCTTGAAGCGCCTGCTCGAAGCGCAGGGAATCCGGACCGGACTGATCAGCACGGTTCACTATGAACTGGGTGATCGAGTTCTTCCTGCGTCCCTGACAACACCCGAATCACTCGAACTTCAGGCCCTCCTGGCGGAGATGGTGCAGGCCGGATGTCAGGCCTGCGTGATGGAGGTGAGTTCGCATGCGATGATGCAGGAGCGCGTCGCCGGGGTGGAATTCGATGTCGGCGTATTCACGAATCTGAGCCAGGATCACTTGGACTATCATCGGACGATGGAGGACTATTTCGCCGCCAAACGGGCCTTCTTCCGGCTGGTTGAAAAGAACCCCAATGCCATCGGAATCGTGATCAATGCCGATGACGTCTACGGGCAAAGGTTGATCCGTGATGCGGAGATTGAATGCATCTCTTACGGAATCGACAACGAATGTCGGCTGCGATCGGAACGGATCGAACTTCGGAGCGATGGCTCGCTCTGCGAACTCCACACCGGGCAAGGGATCTACCATACTCGCCTTGCTCCCATTGGACGCCACAATATATACAATTCGATGGCGGCCCTGGGAGTGATTCAGCTCCTGGGAGCATCGGTCGATAAAGCGGTCGCGGACCTGCAGAAAATCGCGCCGGTTCCCGGGCGACTTGAGAAGATTCAGGCGGGGCAGAATTTTGACGTCGTGGTGGATTACGCCCACACCAGTGACGCCCTGGCGAACGTGCTGACCACGTTGCGCGAACTGACTTCGGGTCGCGTGCTGGTGACCTTTGGCTGTGGTGGCTGTCGTGATATCGGCAAGCGAATTCAAATGGGTGAGGTCGCGGCACGGTTGGCTCATCAGACAATTGTGACGAGTGACAATCCACGCAAAGAAGCGGCGGCGGCGATCGCGGCTCAGATCCAGGCTGGGTATCGGAAGGTCCGGGCCGATGGTTGCCTGAGCATTTTGGATCGGCACGCCGCGATCAGTGAGGTGATTCATCGCGCGCTTCCGGGTGACACCGTTCTGATCGCCGGAAAAGGGCACGAGAGTTTTCAGGAATTGGCAGACGCGGTGATTCCCTTTGATGACCGCCGTCATGCCGTCCAGATCCTCCGCGAAATGGCGACCGATCGACTTACTTTACACGCTGCCTGATTGATGGAACCGAGAACCGTCCAATTCATTGTCGATGCGACCGGGGGGCACCTGATTACGGGTGACCCGACGCGGGTGGTGACACGGTTCTGTACGGATTCCCGGAAGCTGCAAAGCGGAGATCTGTTTGTCGCGATCCGTGGCGAACGGTTCGATGGTCACAAATTTGCCGCCGCGGCCTGTGAAGCTGGGGCTTCGGTCGTGATGGTGCAAACGGGTTGCGCCCCCAGTGATGCCATGGAGAGCGCGATCATTGAGGTTGCTGATACCCGCAGCGCTTTCGGTGCCCTTGCCGCCGCCTATCGTGCCGGGTTCGAATTGCCGGTCATCGCGGTCGCGGGTTCGAATGGCAAGACCACGACCAAAGAGATTCTGGCAGCGATGTTGCAGCAGGCCGGACCCACGCTTTGGAGTGAGGCGAGTTTCAACAATGACATCGGTGTGCCAACCACACTGCTCCGACTGGAGCACACCCATCATGCCTTGGTTCAGGAAATCGGAACCAACCATCCCGGTGAGCTGCGACCGCTGATCGAAATGGTCCGTCCCCGATTTGGAGTCATCACCAGTATTGGTCGCGAACATCTTGAACATTTTGGCGATCTCTCAGGTGTGGTTGAGGAGGAAGGCGTGCTCGCTGAACTCCTTCCTGCGGAGGGCGCACTCTTTCTCAATGCGGACAGCGACTATGCGGCTGAAATTCGGGATCGCACGACCGCCCGGACCGTGCTCGTTGGAACGGCCGAAAGCTGCGAATGGCGCATCGATTCGGTCCGCGTCGAACCGTTGATGACGCACTTTACCGTTTCAACGTCGGCACCCGGCTGGGCGGGTGAATACTGTGTTCCGATGCCCGGTGCGCATCACGCAACCAACGCCACCCTGGCGCTGGCCCTCGCAGCCGAGTTGGGAGTTTCCAACGCCGCTGCTCGCGAAGGTTTGGAAAACGTCACTCCGCCTGCCATGCGCGCTCACTACTGGGAGGTGAATGGCGTTGGCGTCTTGGAAGATTGTTACAACGCCAATC
Source organism: Limisphaerales bacterium (assembly GCA_047608975.1). Taxonomy (GTDB): domain Bacteria; phylum Verrucomicrobiota; class Verrucomicrobiia; order Limisphaerales; family JAYPXF01. Next base: position 10,448 of record JBLFYM010000001.1, read on the forward strand.
CTGATTCCATGTCGGCGGCCATCGATACCTTGCGGGCCTTGCCTTGCAAAGGCCGTCGGTTTGCCGTGTTGGGTGACATGGCTGAACTCGGTCCGGATGCGGAGGAAGCCCATCGGGAGATCGGCCGGAGAATTGCCGAGCTGGGCATCGATATCCTTTTTGCGGTGGGCGGCATGGCCTCCTGCTACGCCGGTGGAGCGCGGGCAGCCGGCGCGCCGGTGATCAGTGAATTTGACAATGCGGCCACGGCCGGCAATGCGCTGGTCCGTGCCCTTGGTCCGGATGACCTCATCCTGATCAAGGCATCCAGATCCGCCCGGTTGGAAAGAATTTCGACGCTGTTACGTGGGCAACCCGGGGACGACCCAGTTCGTGACCATGAGCAAAATGCAAAAGACGAAGCCGATGGAGCCGTCATCCAGTTCGATGAACGAAACTGATACCGTCGCGATCAGGAAACAACTCGGTGAGACCAGCGGGCGCGCCGCCGGCGGCGGCGGAATGACTGAAGAATGTTTTACTATCTGAGCCAATGGCTATTGAACAACTCAGCCGGGACTGCATGGGCCGACCAATTGTCGGCGCTGCGGGTCTTTCGCTACATCACCGTCCGCAGTGCGGGTGCGGCGGTGACGGCGCTGCTGCTGAGTTTGTGGCTGGGGCCGAAAATCATCAGGTGGTTGAGGCGGCTCAAGCTCGGGCAGGAGTATCTGGACAAGGCGCAGGAAGCGGGAGCGGGCGCGGATACGCAGTTCTCAAAAATCGGCGTGCCAACAATGGGTGGTCTGTTGATCGTGTTGGTGGTGGATCTGACCGCACTGCTCTGGTGCCAGTGGAATCCGCTGGTCATCCTCACCCTCATCTCACTCGTGGTGCTGGGGGGGCTGGGATTCTACGACGACTACAAGAAGATCAACGAACAGAGCAGTGCCGGTACCGCTGCCAATGTGAAGATCTGGGTCCAGACCGTGCTCGCGCTGTTTGTCGGGGTCTATCTTTGGATGAACCCGCAGACGCAAGATCTCATCACGGACGTTATGGTGCCGTTCTACAAGTATCCGCTGCTGCAAGATGCGGCCCTGATCGGATTGCTGATCACCGTCGCCGCAATTGTCGGCAGCAGCAACGCGGTGAATCTCACCGATGGTCTGGATGGACTCGCGATCGGCTGCACGCTGATTGTGACCCTGGTTTTTCTGATCATGACCTACGTTGCGGGCAACGTGGTTTACGCGGAATACCTGCAGGTGCCGCACGTTCACGGAGCGGGGGAGTTGACGGTGTTTTGTTCCGCGCTGCTCGGCGCAAGTCTGGGTTTTCTTTGGTTCAACTGTCATCCCGCGCAGGTCTTTATGGGGGACACCGGATCACTCGCCTTGGGCGGTGTGTTGGGAATCATGGCGGTTCTGATTCATCAGCCGTTCATCCTGATGATCGCGGGTGGCGTATTCGTGGCCGAAGCCGGATCGGTCATGATTCAGACCGGTTGGTTCAAGTATACCCGCAAGAAATATGGTGCCGGCCGACGGGTCTTTCTGATGGCTCCGTTGCATCATCATTTTCAAAAGCTCGGCTGGTACGAATCGCAGGTGGTCACCCGTTTTTACATTCTTTGCATCCTTTGTGCTGTGCTCGCACTCGCCACGCTGAAGTTGCGATGACAGGGAATTTCCCCACCAAAGACTGACTCATGCGCGTAAAGAACAAACAGATCCTGATCGTTGGCCTTGGCATCAGTGGCGTTGCCGCCGCGCGGCTTGCGCTTGCGCGGGGGGCCAAAGTAACGGGCATTGATTCTGCCAATTCCGAAGCCTTGCAACGGCAGGCCGCGGAATTGCGTGAGGCCGGCATCTTCGTCGAACTCGGCGTACAGACTGTGCCCGATCGGGAGTTTGATCTCGCGATTGTCAGTCCCGGGGTGGAACCGAAATCACCGCTCCATCGGGCGCTTGCCGATCGCCGGATTCAGGTCATTGGCGAACTCGAATTTGGGCAGCGTGAGTGCGGTAAGCCCACCATTGCGGTGACCGGAACGAACGGCAAGACGACCACGACCGAACTGATCAATCACATGTTGAACGCCTGCGGCAAACGTTCGGTGGCCGCGGGTAACATCGGCTTCCCTGTTTGCCGCGTGGCGCTGGAGGCAGGTGATCTCGATTTTGTGACACTGGAAGTCAGTTCGTTTCAATTGGAAACAATTGAGTTCTTTCGGCCCACCGTGGGAGTTCTGTTGAACCTCTCGGAAGATCACATGGATCGGCACGGAACGATGATTGACTACGCCCGGGCCAAAGCGCGGATGTTCGGCAATCAGCAGTCCTTCGACTGGGCCGTGATGCAGAGCGAAGCGCTGGCCTATCTGCGCTCGCAACAGATCGATGTTCCTTCGCAAGTGATCACTTTCAGTTCGAATCACCGGCGTGCGGATCTGTATCTGGATCGAAGTCTGATTGTTGGAACCCTGCCGGATTGGGACGGTCCGTTGTTGGCGATGCAGCAGACTTCGCTGCGCGGCGCGCACAATGCGGAGAACGTGATGGCGGCACTGGCGGTGGGGAGGATTCTCCAGCTTTCTCTCGAAGAAATGGTGCGGGCCATCAAGTCGTTCAAGGCTTCGCCCCATCGCTGCGAGTTCGTGGCAGAAATTGACGGAGTTCATTACCTCAACGACTCCAAGGCCACCAACGTCGACGCGATGATGAAGGCGATTGATGCCATGCCTTCGGTCAGTCCGGAAGATCCCAATATCTGGTTGATCGCGGGCGGGAGCGACAAGGGTTTTGAATTTCACGCTGCCGGACCGCTGCTCGCGCGCCGGGTTAAAGGCGTGTTTCTGATGGGAGAAACGGCCGGTCGTATGAAGGCCGCCTGGCACTTGTTCGCGACTTGCGTTCCCGTTGACGATTTGGCCGAAGCGGTCCGTCAGGCGGCCGAAAAAGCGGAACTCGGGGACGTTGTTTTGCTTTCTCCCAGCTGCGCCAGCTTTGACCAATTCAAGAGCTACGCCGACCGAGGTGACCGTTTCAAAGCTGCGGTCGACGAAATACGCCATACCAAATGTGGTATTGAGCCAAAAAGGTCCCCTCAAGCTATTGTGTCTTTACTGTAAATTTGATAGAAATGCGGTTTACTTAAAAAATTGTTATGAGCACATCCAACCCCCCCGGTTCAACCTTCGAAAAGGTCGCGCAGAAGAAGAACAATCTGCCGGTTCTTGTAATCATTCTGCTCGGCGTCCATCTGGTCGCCGCAGCGGGTTTGCTGTGGAGTGGGTGCAAGCCGCAGCCAGAACAGCAGGCCGAGGCGAATCCTCCCACGCTCCCGCCATTGGGAAATACGAATTCGCCGACCGACAGTCTTTTCTTTCAACCGCTCGACCAGGCGGATGCCACCTCGACGGCGACCGTTCCGCCCACCGGACCCGGAATCGTAGCTGAGCAGCGGCCGGTCATTTCCCAAGACATCGCACCTCTGCCCGGCCCGTCAACCGGAATGCCCGATCCGGCGGCTGATCCCGCACCTCCCGGTGGTAGAGTCCCGCATATCACACCGCCGACCGTTCGTGCCGGAACCGGAGCGAGTGCAACGGCGGTGTCCACCGCCGCTCCGTCCGCTTCGCGAACACACACGATTGGTCGCGGCGATACCTTCTACAGTATCGCCAATGAATACGGTACGACCATGAGCGCGATTCAGGCAGCGAATCCGACTATCGATGCCCGCAAACTTCGACTTGGGCAAAAGGTAAGCGTTCCGCCCGCACCCGCCGCCGCGCGTCAGGTGCAGTCCAATGATTCATCGGTCTACGTGGTCAAGTCCGGCGACATGCTGGGCAAGATCGCCCAGAAATTTAAGACCACCGTCAAACGGCTTCGTGAGGTCAACAACCTTCCCAGCGATCGCATTCGCGTGGGGCAGAAACTTAAGCTTCCAACCGAGGCACTCCGCTAAGGCACACATCGGATGGCACGCAAGGCGAAGCGCAATCGTAAACCCGTAAACTCCACCGGTGCGTATCCGGTGCAGTCGCTCGGGAACGCGGATCTTCGTCAGGTTGCCACCGTCCTCGCCTTCGCGGTGGCCGCGCTGGTCGGCCTGGGCATGGTCATCCTCTACAGCGCCAGTATGAGCGACCAGGGCATGCGGTTGCTGGTAAAACAGGGGCAGTGGCTGGGCTTGGGGGTTGCCGGCTGCGCTTTTGTCGCGCTCGTCGACTACCGCGTCTGGCGGAAATACGCGTGGTGGATTCTGGCTGCGACGGTGATTCTGCTGGCGCTCGTACTTGTTCCGGGAATCGGCCACAAGATCGGCGGCGCCCGTCGCTGGTTCAAGATCGGGGGAATGAGTTTCCAACCTTCCGAGCTGGCCAAGATTGCGATGCTGATCTGGGCGGCTTTTTACTGCGAGTGGCAGACCCGGAACATGAAGAAATTCAAAGAGGGAATTCTGTATCCCTCAGTCGTGTTGGGCGCGGTGATGGCACTGATTCTCGTTGAACCAGATCGTGGCACGTTCATTCTGATGTGCGCGGTGTGTGCGGGGGTTCTCTGTGTGGGCGGCGTGAAACTTTACTACCTCGCGGTGCCGGTCCTGATAGGTGCGGGATCCGTGGGTTATCTGCTCGCCACTGATCCGTTGCGGATGCGCCGGATCACCAGTTGGTTGCGGCCGGAGGAAACCCGGGACGGCACCGGCTATCAGGCTTATCAATCCATGATCGCGCTGGGTTCCGGCGGCGTGAACGGTGTGGGGCTCGGTGATGGCCGGCAAAAAATGGGTTTTGTTCCGGAGAACCTGACCGACTTCATTTTCTCGGTGATTGGTGAAGAACTGGGCCTGATCGCCACCCTGAGTGTGTTGCTCGGATTCACCCTGATCACCATCTGCGGCATGACCATTGCGTGGAAAGCGCGTGATCGGTTTGGTTACTTTCTGGCTACGGGGATCACGCTGCTCATTGGTGCCCAGGCCTGCGTGAACATCGGGGTCGTCACGAGCGCGTTACCGAACAAGGGTATGTCACTGCCGTTCATCAGCTACGGCGGATCCAATCTTTTGATGATGCTCGTCTGCGTCGGATTGCTCATCAGCGTTGCCCGGCAAGCGAGCGACGACGCGGTCGTGGTCGATGAAGATTCCTCGGACACAGTATTCATGGCGGCGGCGGCGACCTAAATGAGAAGGCGGAATTCCAATCTGGTCGCGATCGCCTGTGGTGGAACCGGTGGTCATCTGTTCCCCGGGGTGGCGGTGGGCCACGAATTGGTCAGGAAGGGTTGTGAAGTAACTCTGCTGGTTTCACCGAAGGAAGTGGATCAGCAGGCGGTGAAATACGTCGTTGGCATGGACGTCGAAACGCTTCCCGCAGTCGCCCTGCAGGATAGGAAATATTGGCGATTTGCGGCCGGCTTTGGCAAGGCGTTGGCGGCGTCGCTGAAACTATTGCGCCAGAAAAGGCCGGGCGCGGTGTTGGCGATGGGCGGCTTCACTTCGGCTCCGCCCGTCGTTGCCGGGAGAATTCTTGGAGCCAAGACTTTCCTGCACGAATCCAATGCGATCCCGGGACGCGCAAATCGTTTTCTGGCGCCAATCGTGTCGCGCGCGTTTGTCGGCTTCAGTGAGGCGGGCAATCAGTTGAAGACCCGACGCATCACTGTCACCGGCACGCCGGTGCGTGAGCAGTTTCAAAGTGTGATCACTGAAACCTGTCGTCGGGTAATGGGATTGCAACCGGATCGTCCGACACTTCTGATCATGGGCGGCAGTCAAGGCGCTCGCGGCGTGAATGAACTCGCGATGTCAGCGTTGCCGGCACTTCGCGAGCAACGTTCGGATCTGCAGTTTCTTTGGTTGGCCGGCAATCAGGACGTCGCCCGGGTGCGCGAATTCTGTCGGGCCGGTGGGCATCCGGTGGTCGTGCGGAAATTCCTTCCAGAAATGGAGTTGGCCTATGGCGCAGCGACCGTTGCCGTTGCCCGGTCGGGCGCTTCGACGTTAAGTGAACTGGCGGCCATGCGGGTGCCTTCGATCCTGATCCCGCTGCCTGGCTCGGCGGACAATCATCAACACCACAACGCCTTGAACTTTGAGCAGACCGGCGCGGCGCGCCTGCTCAAACAGGGAACTGCGACGCCGGAGAAATTTGGCGATTGGGTAGACGGACTGATTGCGGACGAGGCGGCGCGGGCGGCCATGCAAGTCGCCTTGGAACAGTGGCATCACCGGGATGCGGCGGCGGTGATCGCCAGCCGGATTTTACAGGAACTGGGGCATTCGAATGCCTCTGACAACACGAATCGTAGTGGGGACAACGACAACCTTGAACCAATGCAAGCTGCCCTCCGTCTCGCCGTGCAATGAACCGACTCACCCAAACTGAAATCAATCGCGTGCTGGATGGTTCCCGCCGCGAGACGGTGTACCTGGTCGGTGCCGGTGGTTGTGGCATGAGTGCGGTGGGGCATCTGTTGCTGGACCTGGGATTTCTCGTGGCCGGTTCTGATCTGGCAACCAATGACGATGTCCGTCGATTGCAGGCCCGTGGGGCGGTGATCCATGAAGGACACAATCCCGAGCAGATTGAGTGGGCGCGTCCCGTGATGCTTGTGTATTCGTCGGCGATTCTGATGGAGAACGCCGAGTTGGCCGCCGCGCGCGCCCGGGCAATTCCGATCATCCGTCGCGCAACTCTGCTGGCCGCGCTGATGAACCGTCAGCAGGGAGTTTGTGTGGCGGGGATGCATGGCAAGACGACCACTGCCGCATTGCTTGCGTATACGTTGAAAGAATTGGCCTTGGAACCCAGCTACGCCATCGGGGGCGGTGTGCCGCAACTCGGACGCAGTGCCGCGTTTTCCCAACACGAATGGGTGAACCTCGTGAATCACGCTAGCGAAGAGGGAACGGGCCTGAGTCAGGACGATACCTTTTTTGTGGTGGAAGCCGACGAGAGTGACGGCACCTTGAGTGTGTTCGAACCTCGTCACGCGATGATCCTCAATATCGATGAGGAACACCTGGAATACTTTGAAACGTTTGATGACATCACTGCGGAGTTCGGGCGGTTTGCCAGTCAGATCGAAGGCAAGCTGCTCTACTGCGCTGACGACCCGGATCTGATTGAGCTTCTGGCCCATCGCAACAATGCGATTTCGTACGGCTTCAATCCGCTCGCCAATTATCGGATCGAGATCACCGACGGGTCCACCGCTTCCCCGGTCTTCGAAGTATTTCAGCGCGGTGAAAGCCTCGGCGAGTTCCGTACCAAATTGTTGGGGGCAAAGAACGTTTCCAACGCTGGCGGCGTGGTCGCCTTCCTGGCGGAGAATCATTTTTCCGGTCCGGAGATCGCGAAGGCGATGGCGAAGTTTTCCGGTGCCCAACGGCGGCAACAGCTGCTGTTCCGGAGCCTCGAACATCAGGTTTACGAAGATTACGGACATCACCCGCTCGAAATATCCGCCACCATCGCCGCGTTTCGAGAATTGAAACCCGGACGTCTGCTAGTCGCGTTTCAGCCACATCGCTTCACCCGGACCCGGCATCTGTTGGAAGACTTTTCCACCTGCTTCAAAGGAGCTGACAAGCTGTGGCTGACGGAGGTTTACGCCGCCAGCGAGAAGGCAATTCCCGGTGTCAATGGCGAACTGCTGGCCGCGGCCGTCAAAGCGCAGGGACAAGATGTGGCGTTTGCATCCAGCCTGGATCAATTATGGGAAGCCGTTCGTAACGAGATGCGACCAGGCGATACCGTTCTGTTTCTGGGAGCGGGCGACGTGACCATTGCGGCGGCGGAATTGGTCAAACAACTTCAGACCGAGATGAGTCTTTCAAACAACCAGCAGCTGCTGGACGAATTGGGAACGCGCTTGTCCGATGACAGCATCATCAGGGCGAATGAACCGTTGGCCAAAAAGACCACCATGCGGGTCGGTGGCCCCGCCGAAATCTATGTCGAGCCGGCGAGCGAGGAAGATCTCGCCACGTTGATCCGGTTTTGCAATGAGAAGACCGTGCCGCTCACGGCGCTTGGGCGAGGCTCAAACCTGCTCATCCGGGATGGCGGCGTTCGTGGCGTCGTGATGAGTTTTGCCCATGAGAAGTTTGCGAAGATCGAGGCGGAGGGACTGCGACTTCATTGCGGCGCGGGTGCGCGGTTGAAGAACGTCGCTGTGGAAGCGCGCAATCACGAGATCTCCGGTCTGGAGTTTTTGGAAGGTATCCCCGGCAGTGTCGGTGGCGCGTTGCGCATGAACGCCGGCGCGATGGGGAGTGAAATGTTCGACTACGTGGAACGGATGCGATTCATGGATCGAAACGGGGACGTGCACGAGGTGACCCCCGCGGACATCGAGGTGAAATACCGTTCCTGCCCCATGTTGCAGGACGCCTTTGCCATCGGGGCGGTGCTTCGGGGTGAAACGGCGAGCCGTGACGAGATCGAGGCACGCATGAAAAATTACAGCCAGAAGCGCTGGGGTTCCCAACCCGCCGCGTCGAGTGCGGGCTGCATATTTAAGAACCCGACTGAGATCGCCGCCGGCAAATTGGTGGATGAATTGAACCTGAAAGGAATGCGGGTCGGCGGGGCGATGGTCTCGGATGTGCATGGAAATTTTATGGTGAACGCCGGCCAGGCCACGGCGCGCGATGTGCTCGAACTGATCGCCATGGTTCAGCGCAAGGTGAAGGAGGCGCGCGGGATCGATCTGCATGCCGAGGTGCAGGTGATCGGCGATGATCCGGTGGTGGAGAATCAGGGATGAAGCGGGGCCCATTAAATATCACAGTCATGCTGGGCGGGCCTTCGGCTGAACGCGAAGTGTCCTTGAGTACCGGTGCCGGGGTGGCTCTCGCCCTGCGTGAAGCCGGCCAGAACGTTACGGAACTCGATCCCCAAGACACCGGCTGGCAATTGCCGCCGGAGACCGACGTCGTATTCCTCGCTCTGCATGGCACCTATGGCGAGGACGGCAAAGTGCAGACGGAATTGGATCAGCTGGGGATTCCCTACACGGGCTGCGATGCAGAATCGAGCCGGGTGGCATTTGACAAAGCGCTGTCGAAGGAGGCCTTTGTTGCCGCCGGAGTGCCTACCGCTCCTTTCGAGGTCCTCACCAAGGACAGCGATCTGGCAGAGATTCTCAAAGGGAAGTTTTGTCCGCCCGTGGTGTTGAAACCCGTCTGTCAGGGATCCAGCGTCGGGCTTCAGTTTGTGGAACGGGAGGATGAGTTTCCGAAGCAACTCCGGGATTCATTGCGCCATGGTGACCGGATTCTGTTGGAGCCGCGCATCGATGGACGCGAGGTCACCGTGGGGGTGATCGACGATGCGCTGTTGCCGGTGGTCGAAATTTGCCCCAAGGAAGGCACTTACGACTTCGCAAACAAATATACCGTCGGGGCCACGGAATATCATTGTCCGGCCGACCTCCCGGAAGCCATCACCGCGCGGATTCAGGAGAATGCCCTCCAAGCATTCAAAGCGCTCGGTTGCCGGGACTATGCCCGGGTAGACCTCATGCTCACTAAGGAGAGTGAAGTGCTGGTGTTGGAAGTGAATACTTTGCCCGGAATGACAGAGACAAGTCTGCTTCCCAAGGCGGCCGTCGTCGCCGGGATGAGCTATCAGGAATTGTGTATGAAAATGATTCAGCTCGCGTGTGATCGCGAGTCGGTCACTGCCTAGGAAATGGCTGCGAAAACAAAAAAGACCAAACGAAAGACTGTAAATCGGCGGAAGAACGACCGGCATGTCTTGGACGTCAAGCTGCGCAATGATCAGCTCCGCCGTCAACGCACCAAGTTTGCGACCGGCTTCTTCTCCGTCCTGTTCGTGGTTGCCGCCATCATCCTGATGGCTTGGCGGGGGGTGGATTGGTCCCTCTCCGAATTCGTCTACCGCAATCCCGCTTTTGCCATCAAGGAGATTGACGTCACCACGGACGGATACCTGACGCGGGAAACAATTCTTCAATGGGCTGGCGTAAAGCCGAATGACAACCTGATGGCCTTGGACCTCCAGCTGGTGAAGCGAAAGTTGGAGCGGGTTCCGGTGGTCGGCGCCGTCTCGCTGGAGCGCATTCTGCCTGACCGCTTGCGCATCAAGGTGGCGGAAAGGTTTGCCGTGGCCCGGGTTTCAATGCTGCTGCCGCATCCCAACGGCAAGGAACACTACACCGCCACGGTACCGCTGGATCCGGATGGTTATGTGCTCGTGCCCCTGCGCCGAAACCATGTGACCGATCATCGCGTATTGAACTATGCGGCGTTGCCGGAACTCAAGGGCTTTGATGAATCCGAGCTTCGAACCTCGGGCAAACTGGCCAATCGGCGGGTCCTCGCCGCCCTGCGCCTGGTGGCTGACTTTCGTCGCTCACCCATGCTGGGGCTGATCAACATCGAGCAGATTGAACTCGAAGAGAACCGCACGCTCACCGTGGTGACACGAAAGGGTATGCAGGTGAAATTTTCGTCGAAAAATCGGTTCGATCAGCAGCTGATGCATTGGCGTCAGATCCACGATCTGGCCCGGCAGGCAGGCAAAGAAATCAGCCAACTCGACCTTTCCGTCAGCAACAATGTCCCCTTGCACTGGAAGGATGTGGCACCCGTAAATCGCCGCTCCAGCACGCGCCCCACCGGACACGGGCATCTCTCGAACAATGTTTAACATCATCCCGAAACTCTTCTCGGAGAAGTCCCGGATTATTGTCGGGCTGGAGATAGGTACCTCAAAGGTCACGTCGATGGTCGGTGAACTCACCGACAGCGGCACCCTGACGATCATCGGCGGCGGGAGTGCGCCCTCCCGTGGTGTTCGCAAGGGGGAGATTGTGAATTTTGAGAAGGCCGAAGAGGATATTCGCGCCGCTGTCGTTCAGGCGGAAGAGATCGCCGATGTCGAGGTCGGCAGTGTCTATCTCGGCGTGACCGGAGCGCATTTGCGCAGCCTGAACAACCGCGGCTTCAACCGGGTGGAGTCGGTGGAACATGAGATTTCGCAGACCGACGTGGAGGACGTGTTGCGCAGTGCCAAAGGCTTTAATAAGCCCTCTGAAAATACGGTCCTGCATGCGATACGCCAACTATTTACGGTGAATGGGCAGGCGGGCATTGCCGATCCGGTCGGTATGAAAGGCAATCAGCTTGAGCTGGACGTGCATGTGGTTCACGGCGTGACCACCCGACTTCAGAATCCGGCGCTCGCGGTTCGCGGATTGGACATTGATGTGGAGGAACTGGTTTTCAGTGGTTTGGCCTCATCGCTCGCAGTGCTGACGCCTGAGCAGAAGGAGAACGGCGCGTTGGTCATCGACATCGGAGCGGGAACCACCGAGTTCGTGGCGTATTGCAACGGCGTCGTGCGGCATACCGGGGTGATTGCCGTGGGGGGCGATCATGTCACCAATGATCTTTCTTACGGTCTGAAAATTTCAATCCCGCGCGCCGATGCGCTAAAAAAGAAACATGGTGCCGCTCTGCCCAAAGATGAGCTGCGCGGGAAATCAATCAGCATGCCGAACGAACTCGGATTGCAAAACAAACTGATCAATCTGGATCAGTTGCATCGCATCATGCATGCCCGCCTGGAGGAGACTTTTCAACTGATCGACGACGAACTCGAAGCCGTCGGTTTGCATGGCCAGATTCGTGCCGGCGTGGTGATCACCGGTGGGGGCGCACGCATTCCCGGAATTGCCAGCCTTGCAGAAGAAGTTTTCGAACTCGACGCCACGACGGGTGCTGCTGATTCGTTCAATGGTGTGAAGGGGTTGCTGGAGCGTCCCGAAAACACGAACGCCATCGGGCTCGTAAGCTACGCCGCGATTCGCCTGAAGCGTCTGCGGGGCAAACGTCTCTTTTCCTGAAAGCGCCGACTGATCATAGCCATGAACCCAGAAAACTCAGAAACAACCCGCGTTCCCTCGGCCATTACTGGCTTGTCTCTCAAGGTCTTTGGTCTTGGGACTGCCGGCTGTAATCTTGCCGATCACCTTTCCGGAGTGGGGCTTTCCGGCGCGGAGTTTTTCGCGATGGACAGCGACGCCCAGTCACTCTCGCGTTGCGGTATTGAAAACCGAACTTTGATCGGCGAACAGACCACCGGCGGTTTGGGGGGAGGCGGTGATCTTGAGCGCGGAAGGGCCGCGATTCGTGAAGATGTCGAAGTTCTCGAAGAGATCGACCAGATCTGCGAAGGCACGGATCTGGTTTTCATTTTGGCCGGTCTCGGGGGCGGCACCGGAGCTGGAGCAGCTCCCATCATTGCGGCCAAGGCAAAGGAAGCCGGCGCGTTGGTGATTGGTTTCGTAACGCTGCCCTTTGACCTTGAGGGCCGACACAAAGGACAGCAGGCAATGGAAGGGCTGGCGGATTTGCAGAAAAGTGCGGACGGTGTGATTTGCCTGCCGAATCAGATGGTGTTCAAGCTCATCGATGAGAACACGAGCCTGCCCGAGACTTTTAAGACGACCAACGACTACGTGGCTCACGGAGTTCGAGCGATTTGGAAACTGGTTGCTGAACCCGGTAAATTGAATCTGGGATTTGCCGATTTGCGCAAACTGATCCACGGCCAGCATTCGCATAGTTCCTTCGCAACGGTGGAAGCGGGTGGTCCGCAACGGATTCGCGATGCGGCGGAAAGCCTCGTTGCCCATCCGTTGCTTGATGACGGCAAGGTGCTTGCGGAAGCGGAAACCGTTCTGGTCAGCGTTTGTGGCTCGGCAAGCATATCCGTGGCGGAACTCACGCGACTCAGCGAACAACTGCAACGCCAATGCGAGCAGGCAGAAATTAAAATCGGTGCCATCATCGACGATTCACTCGGTGATCAGATCAGTGTGACTTTGGTAGCCGCCCGGAGAGATTCAGCGACGGACCCCGAGGTGTCCGAGCTTTCCCGTGTAAGCGGGGATGGAGACAACGGCGTTCCGCTCACCGCTCTTACCGGCCCACCCGGCACGCGTAACAATTCGGAGCCCGATGAAGAACCCGCCAACGCCGCTCCCAGTCCGGTTGGGAAATCATGGCGCCGCCGCGGCAAGCGTGAACGCTCCGTGCATCCGCAGTTGCCACTGGACATGGCTCCGAAAGGTCGTTTCGACAAGGGCGAACCGACGCTCTACAAGGGCGAAGACTTGGATATACCTACCTTTGTGCGCCGCGGGGTCCCGTTTAACCTGAGTTGAAGGATCAGGCTGCTGCGGGCGTATCGTGTAACTGCACGCGACTTGGCTATAAAAAATATTTCGGCTGCCCTGCATTCGTTCAACGCGGGACGATCTCTTGTTTCGCGTCCACGGATTCGTGAATCCCATTCGAATCTTTCGTCTGCTTCGATTTTTCGCTCCAGGTAATCAGGCTGGCTCCGGCCACAATCAACAGGACCCCACTCCAGCGTACCCAAGAGACCTCTTCGTGCAGGAAACACTTCGCTGACAGGGTGGTCAGAGCGAAACCGAGGGCGGTGAGCGGCCAGACGAAGCTCACGTCGGCACGGGATAGGAGGACGAGGAGAATTCCGAAAAAAACGGTTTCGAGGGCGACGCCAATAACCAGATTAGGATTTGTCGCTCCCGCTTTGAGCACCCGCAGAATATCCGCGAGGCTGACGCTTTCGAGTCCGCCGATCTGCTTTAAGCCCTTGCTCAGGAGTACGACCCCGAGCGCTTCGCAGAGCAGACCCACCAGCAGGATAAGAATGAGTTTCGTCATTTTGATTGGACTCTTCTTCGGGAGCCTGTCGTCGCGAAGCCTTGAATTCAATCTCTGAAGATGCGGGGGACGGATCGATCACTCCATCGAGGGCACCATAGGTGGTGAGTTGGATGTTGTGACGCTCGATCTGCGCGCGGATATCCTGATTGATGAGCGCGTCGAATTCCTCCGCCGGCGGTTCGCAGCTGGGATGGGAATAAAGTTCGGTGGTGCCGGTAGGCATCAGCGGCAGCAGTCGGGTGATGAAGTCGGCATCTATCCGCCCATTCTGCAGCAGCCCGAAGACCCGATCTGTGTGCCTAATCTTGCGGGCGGCGAGATGCGGCAAAGCCCGGCGAGCCAAACGGTCGAAAATTGCTGCGTGGCTGTGACGGGAGAGCCATTCGCCCTTGTCGAGGCGCCGGTTGAGTTCGTAAGGATCGCGGGTGAGGCGGAGGTGGCGCACGTTCCAATCGCGATGATGTTGCATCAACAGATCGAACACGGTCGGGTGCAGATGCATGTTGAGATGACCGTTTACATGATCCAGAGCGAGACCGGTTTTGTTGAACTTCGCGAATTGGGAGGCGATCTCTTTTTCGAGCAGGGGACGTAGCTTGCGCCGCGCCCAGTAGCGGAATCCCGTCCACACAGGGGAGTCGCTGAAGTTACCGAAGGGATCGATCAGACCGGGCAATTCGGGTGGGGGCAGCGTGGCCTTCCCGCAAACCAGGGTCAGGTGCAAACCGATCGCGAGCGTCGGTTGGGATTTTGCGATGCGAACGGCCTCGTCGAAGGCTTCGCCGTTCACCATCAGGCTTGCCGAGGTGAGGAAGCCTTCGCGATGAGCCCGGAGGACGGCGGTGTTGATCGATTTCGAACGGCCAAAATCGTCGGCGTTGACGATCAGTTTGCGGGCAGGTTCAGACGCCATACGCCGGTGCCACACGTCCTGTGCAATGGCGGAACCAGCTTCTCAGGATGAGGAACATTTTGTGTGGCTTGCTGAGTTTTGTGGGCGTGGGGTTGAGCACTTGGTAGCCCCCCTTTTCGACTTTGCAAAGCAGTTTCCAATACACGGTGCCCATGAGTTCCGCAGCGACCATTGAGCGCCGGTCTTCGCGCGGGAGGATAGCCTGCGCGGATTGGTAGAAGCCCCGGGCGCGGGCCCCGAATTCTTGGGCCAGCCGGTTGAACTCAGGCGTGTATCGCCCTTTGAGAATGTCTTCCTCAGACACTCCGAATTCCCGGAGCGCCTCGAGCGGCAGGTAGATGCGGCCGCGTTCGGCGTCGTTCCCGACGTCTCTCAGGATGTTGGTGAATTGCAGGGCCTTGCCGAGCTGTACCGCGTAGTCGTGGCACTTCGGATTCTGGTACCCAAAGATTTCAATGCTCAAGAGTCCTACCACCGAGGCGACCTGATAACAGTATTGTTCCAGATCTGCGTAGGTCTCATAGCGTTCGATGTCGAGGTCGGCTTCGACTCCTTTCAGCAGTTCATCGAAAAGTCCGAACGTGAGTTTATGCTGAAGAATGGCCGGTTGGAATTCTCTCAGGACCGGCAGTTTTGGTTTGCCTCCATCGCAGGCCGTCTGGGTTTCCTTTCGCCAAAAGGCAAGCTGTGCGCGGCGATCATCGAGTGGCACGCTCTCCAGGTCGGCCACGTCGTCGACTTCACGGCAGTAGGCGTAGAGGGTGGTCATGTTCTGCCGTTTCTCCTTCGGCAGCATCACAAACGCGAGCGCGAGATTGGAGGCGCTTTTCTTGGTGATGTTTTCGCTAATCGACTGGTTCATGCGGCGGGGAATCGGTCGGCGGAACGTTTCTGACCGGAGGAAGACCACCGGCTTCGGCGAGTGTGCGTCGAGGTTTGCCCTTTGTGCGTCGTCGGTTCCGCTGACCGGAGGATCGGGCCGCTCCCTCGATGGTGGTTGCGATGCCCTTGCTCCGTCGGCGGAAGACCAACGCCCAGATTATGCCGACTGCAAAAATAATGCCCACACCCAGCAGGATGTTGGAGAGGCCATCGAGTTTCCCGCTGGTCGAACCGGATCCGGGAGCGCCCGGTTCCTTGAGTACATCCGTTGGGTCGAACGCGGCAATCAGCGGGATGAACTGGGGTTGATCCATGGCCTATTACTTGTCTCCGTTCGCATCGTCGTCGTTGGGATCGTTGTTGATGTTCAAGCGTTGCATGCGATAGCGCAGTGCGTGGCGAGTCACGTTCAACTGGTCCGCAGTCTTGTTGATGCTGTAGTGATTCCGGTCAAGGGTGCTGGTGATGATGCGCTTCTCGTAGTCGGCCACGAGTTCGTCCAGCGGTTTGCCGGTCGGGATGGATTCCTGACGGGCTGATTCTTCTTCCTTCCCGTGAAGTCGGGTTTCCAGTTCAAAATCGGGAAGTTGTTTTGCCGCGACTTCGCCCCGGCTGAGGATGACGGCGCGCTCGATCGCATTGCGCAGCTCGCGCACATTTCCAGGCCATGAATGGGAGAGCAGTTTTTGTACGGCGGAATCGCCAAAACTGAGATTCTGTTTCTTGAGCTGGGTGGCGAAGGTGGTGAGAAAATGATTGGCGAGCAACAGCACGTCGTTCCCGCGTTCGCGGAGCGGGGGGGGGCGAAACTGGACGACGTTCAGCCGGTGGAAGAGGTCTTCGCGAAATTCTTTTCGCTGGATCGCGTCGATGATGTCCCGATTGGTGGCGGCGATAATACGAACGTTGACCCGGAGTTCTTCGTTGCCGCCGACGCGGGTGAAACTGCCGTCCTCGAGGAAGCGGAGCAGCTTGGCCTGTAGCGGACGGCTCATGTCACCGATCTCATCGAGGAAGATGGTGCCACCATCGGCTTCTTCCACGCGCCCGGTCTTTTGCTTGAGGGCACCGGTAAACGCGCCTTTCTCATGACCGAAAAGTTCGCTTTCGAGCAGGTTTTCGGGAATGGCCGCGCAGTTGATGCGGACGTAGTTTTCGTGGGCGCGTTCACTTAGGGTGTGCATTGCGCCGGCGATCAGTTCTTTGCCCGTTCCACTCTCTCCGAGGATCAGTCCGGTGGCGTCCGTCGGGGCCACCGTCTGAATCAGATCGCGAAGGTCGGCCATCAGGGGACTGTTTCCGATGATCTGGTCCAAGGTGTAGCCTTCGGTCACCTGTTGCCGAAGGGTGTGGTTCTGTCGGATCAGGGTATGCCGCTCCGCACAACGACTGATGGCGTGGAGGAGTTCCTCCGGTGCGAACGGTTTCGGAAGATAATCGATGGCACCGGATTTGATGGCTTCGACCGCCAGTTTGGGGGTCGCGTACGCGGTGATCATGAGCGCGGGCAGACTCGGATAGAGTTCGTTGGCCCGGGCAAGAAAGTCGTAGCCGCTCATCCCGTCCAGATGGGCGTCGGTGATCACCATGAAGTAGGTTCGTCTGGCCAACCGATCGAGGCCTTCCTCCGCGCTTTCGACGGCTTCCACCTGATAGGATTCGTCTGCCAGCATCGATTGCAACGAGAGCCGCATGTTCTTCTCATCGTCGATCAGCAGAATTGGGGGGAGGGCCTTACTCATGACTCCTGGTGGCTGGTGGCTTTGAAGGGAAATACTAGGGTGAAGGTCGTACCTGATCCAAGCTCTGATTCGACATCGACGTGGCCTCCGTAGATTTCGACGTTGTGGCGCACGATCGCGAGGCCCAGTCCGGTGCCTTTGTCGGAGTTGGAATAGAAGGCATCGAAGATGCGCGAGGCTTCGTCCTGGGGCATGCCCGGGCCGTTGTCTGAGATTTTGACGGTCAGATTTTCACCCGGGTGAACTTTCACCTCTATCTTGAGTGCACCTTTGCCAACAAGAACGCTGCGCGCGTTGGTCAACAGATTTACGAGGATCTCACTCAGATGGAGTCGCTGCATCAATACGGGAGGAGGCATCTCCGGCGTCACCATTGAGATGTCAATCTCGTGCTCGTATCCGGGCGGGAACACGTCGTTTGCGGCCTGCTCGATGGCGTGGTTTATATTCAGGCGTTCGACCTTTGCGTCAGCGAGTTTGGCGTAGCCCATCAGCTCAGTGAGAATCTGGTCCGAGCGGTCCACCTCTTCTTGGATCATATCGAGTTTGCCGGTGACTTTCTCGGGTGCCTCCGGCAGGGCGCGCTTGAGGCTGAAGATCGCGTTGTTGATGATGGCGAGTGGGTTCTTCAGCCGGTGGGCAATTTCGGCCGCGAGTCGACCGGTGGATCGCAGTTGGTGCTGGCGACTGGCAAATTCCGCCTCTTCGGCCCGTTCGTAGAGCTGGTAGTTCCAGAGGACACTAATGCCGGAGCAACAGATCATCAACAGAGCGAGGAGTACCACGCGGGTCAGGTTCGATTGCCAGCGTTTGGGATCAGTGAGCTCATGCATTGCTGCCAGGAGGGCATCGCTCCAGCTAAGGTCTTCTGTTTCGAGATTCACCGTGCGGGTTCGGTTCGTGTTCGCCAATTCACTGGCGCTCGCCGCGACCCGGTTCGACAGCTGCATCACGAAATTGGTATCCGCCTGTACCGCAGGATCGCTGGCGATCTGCTTGGCGAGTGGCATGGAAACGGTCGTCGGTTGATCCAACTGATCACCGACGTTTTGGAGGGTCGCGCCGATCACCGGCGAAAAGATATAGCAGACGACCACCAGGGTGTTCAGCAGCAGTTGGTACCGATGTTGTGGAATGCTGATGGAGTTCCGGATAATCAGGAAAAGAAAGACCCAGTAAAATGTACTTTCGAGTCCACCGGTGAGATTGACGAGAATCGCGACGAAAACCGCGTCGGTCAGGTTCATGATGAACACGATCCATTGCGTGGCTGCGAACGGGACCCAGGTAAATGCGAGGAGCGAGCAAATGACCAGGAAGTTCAGCACGCAGTAACCAATGAACGCGCCGCGTACGGTTTCAAGCGCGAGACCGGAACTGTCGTCGCTGAGGACCTGGAATACATTGAGTCCCTGATCGGATTGCTGGGTCAGGAAGTAGCTCAGGATACTGAGAACGATGATCTTGATCGTCACCCCGATATCGCGCTCCATGACGCGGATGCGATTGGCAATGTGCTGTTCGTCCGGATCGGGCGCATAGAGCAGTCGCTGAAAAACCTCTACGATCGGTGACTTCATGACGCGGCGGATCCCATCTGTTCGGTCGCCAGTTCAACGATGCCGGCAGTTTCCCACAGCCGGCCGACGCCTTCGTAGCCGCAGGAGAGCATTCCCTCTTCAGGACCGATAAATGTGGCTCCGCGTTCCTTCAGAGTTGCGACGTTTTTTTGCGTCGCCGGGTGCATCCACATTTTCCCGTTCATGGCGGGTGCGATGGTGAGCTTCGCCTTGGGATTTAATGCCAGGGCGATACAGCTCAGGGCGTCGTCAGCAATGCCATTGGCCAGTTTCGCGATGATATTCGCCGTGGCGGGGGCAATCAAAAGGAGGTCCGCTTCGTCCGCCATCCGAATATGGGTGGGTTTCCAGCCTTCCTCTTCATCGTAGAGGTCGGTGATGACGGGGTTTCGGGAAATGGTTTTGAAGGGCAGGGGAGTGATGAATTCTTGGGAGTCCCGCGTCATGACGACCTCGACCCTGAAATCGCGTTTGGTGAGTTGGCTGGCGATATCGACAGCCTTATAGGCCGCAATGGAGCCGGTGACTCCCAGGACGATATTTTTGAGCCCATTCATGGTTGGTCAGCGCGTGTTGGGTGCAGTAACGCGATGTTGCCGTAGCTTCTCGGCTTCGTAAATCGCTTTAAATTTCTGGTAGTCCTGATTTCGCGTGCCGCTGTGGATCACGTAATCGTACTGTTTCCACTGCGCTATTTCATGCTTCGCCTCGGCGAGACGCTTGCGCAGGGTGGCGGCCGATTCGCTCTTGCGGGCTTCGAGTCGTCGTTTCAGTTCGGCAATACTCGGGGGGAGGATGAACACTTCAACCAGCGCATCCTGAAGGCGTCGGTCTGCTTCGGCCTCGCGTCGAATCGTGGCCGCACCCTGGACATCCACCGCGAGTACAACATCCTGGCCCGCCCGCAAGTTGCTCGTGACCTCGCTTTTGAGAATGCCGTAGCTGCTGCTGTGCACGGTGGCGTGCTCCAGAAAATTGCCGGCCTGCACCCGTCGTAGAAAATTCTGGGCCGTGAGGAAGTAGTAGTCGACGCCATCTTTCTCACCCGGTCGCGGTTCACGGGTGGTGCAGGTGATTGCCCGGGTGACGTTCGGGGCGTTCTTGATGAGCCGGTCGCAAAGGGTGGTCTTTCCCGCGCCGGAAGGGGCGCTCAGAACGATCAGGACAGGGCTGGGTTTCTTCGCGGACATGAGGATACGCGTCACTCGACGTTTTGAACCTGTTCACGGAATTTTTCGAGCTCGGTCTTGGCTCCCACCACTTCCTTTGAAATGTCAGCGTCCTGGGCCTTGGATCCGATCGTGTTGACTTCCCGGTTCATTTCCTGACAGAGGAAATCCAGTTTGCGCCCGACCGGGTCATTGGATTTGATGCAGTCGGTGTATTGCTGAAAGTGACTTTCGAGTCGGGTCAGTTCCTCGGTGATGTCCGTGCGGTCCGTGAAGATCACGATCTCCTTCAATACCCTTTCATCGCTCGGATCAAAGTTCTCAATTCCGGCGTTCCGCAATCGGTTCAGCAATTGTTCGCGGTAGCGTTTGGGGACGCGGGGCGCGAGCTTGGTGATTCGTTTGACTCCGGCCCGGATATTTTTGACGCGCGTCTGCAGATCCTTTCCAAGGTGTGCGCCCTCGGTTGCCCGCATTTCCACGAGGCCTTCCATCGCCTTTTTCAGTGCGGATTTCAGCAGCGGCCAAAACTTTTCGGCGTCCTGTTCTTCGGTGTTCGATTCGAGTACACCCGGCGCTTTGAGAATCGTATCGAGGGATACGGGCGTGTTCAGCTTCAACGATTTGTTCAGCTTGTCGAATTCTCTGTGATAGGTGCGGGCCAGTTCCTGGTTGACGCGCACCTGCACGGGTTTGAAACCGTCAGCGGACTGCAGAGCCACCCGGACATTCAGGCGACCGCGGGCCACCCGGCGCAGAACCTCGTCGCGCACCTGAGATTCGAGAGCGTCCAGTTCACGCGGGAGACTGACGGCGACTTCGCCGGATTTGCGATTCACCGAGCCAATTTCAACCGTGATTTTGTAGCCGCCACGGACAGTCTCACCACGCCCGTACCCCGTCATCGATTTCATGCGGCGTGAATATGAATGAACGGCTTCGATCAGGCGAAGCAAATTGTGGTTTTGCACTTTTCGGCGCTCCTTTCGCCGAATGTGGGGTGGGAAAGAGACCAGACGCTTGGATCTGAATACTCTTCTCGGCGGTCGGGATAAATGCTAAGCGGGGCAACTCTAATGAAAGTCAATCTCGCTTACGGTCAGGGCCAGCTTCCCGTCGAATTTCCGGATGATCGCACGGAGGTCATTGAGCCGGCTCACAACGAGGGTCTGCGTGATGAGAAGAACGATGTTCTTCAGGCCTTGCAGGCGCCGATTGGTAGCGCGTCGTTGCTTGATCGTATCAAGCCGACCGACAAGGTCTGTATCCTGTTCACGGATGTCACGCGGGCGACTCCGAATGAACGGATTATTCCCTGGATCCTTGAGCATCTACAGGATCACCCGAAGGAGAATATCATTCTGCTGAACCAGTTGGGAACGCACCGACCCAATACGAAAGAGGAGTTGGAGACGATGCTGACTCCCGAAGTCGTCGCGAACTACCGGGTTCTGAACCACGATTGTGAGGATGAATCACAGATGATGCAGTTGGGTGAAACGCATGACGGGACTCCGGCATTGATCAACAAGCATGCTGTCGAGGCTGATATTCGGATCGTGACGGGTTTCATTGAGCCGCATTTCTTTGCGGGATTCAGCGGTGGTCCCAAGGGCATCATGCCGGGGGTGGCAGGATTGAAGACGGTGATGAGCAATCACGGGTATCGAAATCTCAGTGATTCCAACGCCACATTCGGAATCAGCAAGGGCAACCCACTCTGGGAGGAACTTCGGGATATCGCCTTGCGCGCTGGTCCGAGTTTCCTGGTGAATGTGACGCTCAATGAGCAGCGCGACATTACGAACGTGTTCGCGGGAGATTTGCTGCTCG
This sequence comes from Limisphaerales bacterium, assembly GCA_047608975.1. Lineage (GTDB taxonomy): Bacteria > Verrucomicrobiota > Verrucomicrobiia > Limisphaerales > JAYPXF01. The sequence continues at coordinate 32,292 of JBLFYM010000001.1, forward strand.
CTCATGCGGAAGGTTGTGAATTTGTTCGAAAGTCGGCCATGCGCAAGGTGAAGGATCCTTTTGATATCGTGGTGACGACCAACAGCGGCTATCCGCTGGATATGAATCTGTATCAGGGTGTGAAAGGCATGAGCGCGGCGGCCCGGGTTGTGAAAGAGGGCGGTCTGATCATTCTTGCCTGCGAATGCAGCGAGGGCGTTCCCGCGAACAGTCCCATGGACAAGCTGTTGCGTAGCGCCGGAAGCACTGAAGAAATTTTGGCGATGCTGTCAACTCCCGGGTTCGTGCGCCCTGAGCAATGGCAGGCGCAGATTCAGGGAATGATTCAGCGCAAGGCGGAGGTGTTGGTTCATAGCACGCTCAACGATGAGACGCTCAAGGCGGCTCATCTTGAGCCCTGCCCGGATATCGCGGCGGAAATCGAGAAGCGTCTTCAGGATCTGCCGGCCGATGCGCGCGTGGCGGTATTGCCGTTGGGTCCGCTTACGATTCCTTACCTCGGGTGATTCACTTGACCCGGCGCCGGTTCTCAAACTGAATCTGAACCAATCCGTCCGGTTTGGTCTGCGCGTCAGAGATCCGTTTGCGGAGTTCTTTCGAAAGCCCGTTCACGCGAGACTTCTGATTGGACTGCGTTGCCAGATTCCTGAGCTCCTGCGGATCGGTCTCATGGTCGTAAAGTTCCGCGCCCCCTTTTCCGTCTTCTCCCCACTCGCTATAGCGGTAGCGAGTGGTCCGGATGCTGTAACCCTTGTCATACTGGGTGAATGCGGAATCGCGCACCTGCTTCTTCGGATTGATAAGCGCTGGGACGAGGCTGATGCCGGAAATCTGAGAGGGGGCTTTCAGACCGCAGAGTTCAGCGAGGGTCGGGTAGAAATCGACCATCTCGGCCGGAGTGGTTGCCCGCTTCCCTTTTGCCTTCACACCCGGGCCAGCGAGGATCAGCGGCACGTGCGTGGCATTCTCAAAGAGCGTGGTCTTCTGCCAGTGCCCGTGTTCGCCCATATGGTAACCATGGTCGGAGGTAAACAGCACCACCGTGTTCTTCGCCAGACCGGTTTCTTCGAGCGCGTCGAGGATGCGTCCGAGCTGGGCGTCCGCGAAGGTGATGGACGCGTAGTATGCCTGAATCGCCTGGCGGGCGAGTTCTGGAGCGAGATTCAGTTGGTCCTTCTTGCGACTGATGGATTTGCGGGCATCCGCAGGGAGGGTTTTCAGGTAACCGTCGGGTGTGCTTGGGATCGTGATCTGATCCAAGGGATACATGTCGAAATACTTCTTCGGTGCGACGTACGGGGTGTGCGGACGAAACAATCCGACGGCCATGTAGAAAGGGTCTTTCTGGGCGGCGTGTTTCTTAAGCAACTCGATTGTTTCGGTGGCGGCGATTCCGTCGGTCTGCTCCTCGTCCGTTCCTTCGGCGGCGAGCCAGCTCATGGTGCCGCCAAAGCTTCCTGGGCGCAGACTGAAGATGAGGTCCTCGTCATCCACATCACGGCCGCGCGGATTGATGGTGTAGTTCCAGGAGAAGGGATCGTCGTGGCCGCTGGTTCCAATATTTTTGGGTACGTTGTAGTGATAGATCTTGCCGATGCGCGTGGCGAAATAGCCATTGTCCCGAAACATCTGGGACATGGTCTTCACGTTGGGCAGATGTTCCCGGATGTAGATTGCGTTGCGGTGGATGAGTGTCTGGTCGGGGTAGAGACCGGTCATGAAGGACGCACGGCTGGGGCCACAGAGGGGATATTGGCAATGGGCGTTCTCAAACAGAACACCGCGGCGGGCCAGTCGATCGATGTTGGGCGACTTGACTTGGGGATGACCGTAACTGCCGAGGTCACAATTCAGATCGTCGCAGATGAGGAACAGGACGTTGGGCCGGTCCGCTGATCGGGATTCGACCGATCCCATCAGGCAAAACATCAGCAGGGTTAAAAATGGAATGCGCATGACGGGAGGCTAGGAGCATCCTTCTCCTGAACCCAAGCTTCAAATGGGTGCCGGTTCTCAGTTTCTAAGGACGGTCAGAGGGCGATGTCGGTCGTTTGAGGTTTGAATTTTCAGACCCGGAATTTTCCCCGTAGCCCGTCTTTTTTGGATTTGCTGTTCTGGGTTCGCTCCCGTTTACTCCCGCGCAATCGGACATGTTTAAGCAACCTATTCTAAGATCGGTCACTCTTGCGTTCGCAGCCGTCATCCTGGCCTCTGGCGGGCTGAATGCGGCGGAAGCCAAAAAGAAGAAAGCGCCCCGCAAACCGAAGGGCACGCCGGCGCTCACTGCCGCTGCCAATCATCAGGTGACGATCCCAATGGGAGCGTTGGGCAAGGAGTTCCTCATGTCCGCTTCGTTGATTCCGCAATCTGGCGCTCCCACGAGCACGGGATTGGCCGGCAAGATCGTGCGCTTCGAATTGTTCCATGATGGCGTTGATCTTTATGAATCCACCCAGGGCCTGGTGGTGACGGACGATCTGCCGGCACGTCGATTGATCACGACGTTCCCAATCGTGAAGCAGGACGAAAAGTCCGTGGTGATCGATTTCAACAAGGGCATGCGACGCGTCTTCAGCGAGATTTGGTATGGGATGTCCACGGGTTTCAGTTCCAGAGCTAGGGATTCGGTGGCGGAAGTGCCGCAGAGCCGGGTGTTCTCCGTGAAACGCGACAAGGACCAGCTCGTGATTCGTCAGAGCGCCCAGGTGCGCGATCGGCGATTCAATCCGAACGAGGAAGGCCGCTACGAGATTCGCTATTTCTTTCGCGCCTACACCGGCAAGAAACTCAAGGGCAAGGAACACACGCCGCGCGAATCACGCTATGTTCGTTTCTTCGAAACCCAGGCGCAGTTGGAAAAGAACTCCGGACGTTCGGTGGCGAAGATTGCGCGCTTCGATCTTAAAAAGCCGGTTCAGTTCTACTGGAGCGCCAACACACCCAAGGACTACATCGAGGCGGTGAAGGACGGGATTGTCTATTGGAACCGCGCCTTCGGCAAGGAAGTCATCAAAGCCGGCCCCGCTCCGAAGAACGCCACCGCGCCAGATTCCCGACACAACATTGTGCAATGGGTTCCGTGGGACAGCGCGGGCTTCGCTTATGCCGACATCCTGATCGATCCGCGCACGGGTGAATCCCGGCACGGTCAGGCTTTCATGACCAGCGTCTTTGCGGTCAGCAGCAAGGCCCGCGCCCGCGCCTTGATCAGGGCGTTGCGCGAGCAGGCCAAGAAGGCTGAAGAGAAGGAAGGCGACGGCAAGGAACATCGGCATTCGTTGTTCCCGAGTTCAAAGGTCTGTCGCGTTGATCACGCCCTTTGGGCCAATCAGCTCGCGGCCGGCTTGGAAGACCTGCTGGCGAATGAAGCAGTCACCGACGCGGCCGTGCTACTTGCCTCGCAGGATTATGTGCGGGAAGTGGTGGCCCATGAGGTCGGTCACGTTTTGGGTCTGCGGCACAACTTTGCAGGCAGTCTTTCCGCAACGATGAATCACAAGGAGTTGGATGAATTTTTCACGGCTTACCTGAAGGGCGAGAATCTCGACAAATACAAGGACAAGATGAGTACCCATTCCATGATGGAGTACACGGTGTTCAAGGGTTCGGTATTCGTGGGTTGGAAGATGCGCGCCACGAAGGAGGCCTTGCCGCATGACAAGGCTGCGATCCAGTGGGGTTACTTCGACAAGATGGATGTGATGGAGAAGAAGATGTTCTTCGGCACGGATGATCACATCGGTCGCTACGGTGATCTGGATCGCTTTGACTACGGTGTGGAACCGGTCGTCGGTGCCTATTCTGAGATCGCCGCCTCCCTGGCGACGCTCCCCAACAATGTGATCGAGACGTTCATTCGGGCCAAGGCGCCGGTGGATCCTCGCGATGCCGTGGATCTGGCCACGGTCAATCTCTCGCCCCGATCCGCCGCCGCGATGATCGCGAGTGATTACGGGTCTATCCTGAAGTGGTACCGATCAGGCACCCGTTCGCTCCGCTTGGAGAACAAGTTCGAGTTCATCGGTGACCTCAATTATCGCGATCGTGTCAAAGCGCATTGGGACAGTCTGAACGGACAGGTCACGAAACTCGGTGGCGTTGATACCGCGTTGTTTGGTTATCTCCCGGTGACTCTGAAGCTGGAGGCGAAAAAGCCTGACGCTTCGATTGTGCCGGCAGAAAAGATCGATGCCGCCAAGTTGACGGCGCGATTGGAGAAACTTTTGAATTCTCCCGCCTATGTGGAATTCGTCGGACTGGATGAAAAGAAATACAAGTTCACCGATGACGAGAAGAAGCTCATCGTCGCGCAGGGAAAGAAGTATTTTACCGAGCTCGAGAAGGAGTTGCTCAAGCAGCTCTTCGCCGCATTTGGACGCGCGACTCGGGACATCGGTTTTGAAGCGACGGGTGAGCTGGGCGAAAAGAATGTGGTTTCACAGCTGGAATCCCGCATCGCCGATCTGGCCCGCGCGGTGATTCTTGCAAAGGACACCAAGAAGATCGCCGGCCGACTCACAAAAGCAGCGGTGACCATCACCACCTTCAAGCATGACCACGCCACGCGACTCGCGGCAGCCAAGGCCTTGACCGATCGCATTGGTTCGTTCAAGAGCTGGGCAAAGGACGCCAAGGCGGACATTCATGCGAAACTCAAGGCGGACATCGACGGACAGCTCAATATCCCCAACCTGAAGGCTTTCGACGAATCGATGCTCTCCCGTCCGCTGCGTCAGTGGTATCTGAAGCAGGCAGAAATCCTCGCGTTGCTGCCGGCGAAGAAGAAGCCGACTCCCCCCCGCAAATAGCGACGGCGAATCGGAGCCCAGCAGATTCTCCTGATGACCGGACTATACGAAAGTCTTGTTCGACCGTTCCTGTTTGAGTTCGAATCCGAACGGATTCACGACTTCACCCTGGACAGCCTGGGGTTCGCCGGGGGGAACGGGTTGCTGTGCGATGCGGTTGCATCGCTTTTCAAAGCCCCCCCGCTCCCCACGGATGTATTCGGATTGAAGTTTCCGAATCCGGTTGGACTCGCAGCCGGCATGGACAAGCGCGGGGCGGCAGTTCCGATTTGGGAAGCGTTTGGATTCGGGTTCAGTGAACTCGGCGGCATCACCTGTCACGAACAACCGGGAAATCCGCAGCCCCGGATGTTCCGTGCCGTCGAGGATCAGGCGCTGGTGAACCGGATGGGATTCAACAACCCCGGCGCTGAGGCGATGGCGACCAATCTCCGGCGTTGGCGGGGGAGTGGAATGTGGCCCGGGCATCCGGTAGGCATCAATCTGGGCAAATCCAAGGTGACGCCCCTGGAAGAAGCGGCGGGAGATTACCTGCGATCATTTCAGGCCCTGCACGAGTTCGTTGACTTCTTTGTCGTGAACGTCAGTTCCCCGAACACCCCAGGTCTCCGAAAACTTCAGGACAAATCAGCGCTCGCCGAGATTCTGAACGCACTTCACGAAGCCAACCAGGCGACCGCGGCTCCTAAACCCATGTTGGTGAAAATCGCTCCCGATCTGACCTTCGATGCACTCGACGATCTGGTTTCCACTTTCGATAGCCGGGTCGCCGGTATTGTAGCCACCAACACGACGATCGAGCGCCCCGAATCAACCGATCGCGATGCTCAGGCGACCTATGAGCAGACCGGCGGATTGAGTGGTCGTCCCTTACGCGACCGCAGCACCGAGATTATCCGTCATCTCTACCGTTCTACCGCCGGAAAATTGCCGATCATCGGGGTGGGCGGGATCTTTGACGCTGCCGACGCCTGGGAGAAAATCACTGCCGGTGCGAGCTTGGTTCAGATTTACACCAGTCTGGTCTATCGCGGTCCCAATGTGGTTGCGGAGATCGTGAACGGTCTGGAGGAACGCGTGTCTGAGCACGGCTTGGGTTCGATCACTGATGCCGTAGGCATCGATGCCGCGCGGCAGAGCTAAAACCCGTTGGAGTTCACACTTCAGCGTGCTTTGGGCCTGAAAGGCCCGAACAAGTTCGGCCTGGCACAAAGCGCGAACTCCAACAGGCTGGCGCAGGAGACCGCCCGTCATCACCACTGATCCCGCTGTTGATGCCATTTTCTTTTCGCAAAGTCGCTCGACGAGTTACACTTCTTCCATGGCAGACGTAAACACAGTCGAACTGACCCGCGAATGCAAAGGCGTTCAGATTCCGGCGGGCAACGAGGTCACCCTTGAGAAAGGGACCCCCGTGGATATCACCCAGACCCTTGGGGGCAGCTACACCGTTCATTGCATGGGTACGCTCTTTCGTATCGAAGGCGCGGATGCCGATGCACTCGGACTTGAGAAGACGGAAGGGGGCAACGACACCGGCGTGGCCAACAGTGGTGAGTTCAGCGATGAAGCCGTTTGGGAGGCGATGAAGACCTGTTTTGATCCGGAGATCCCCGTAAACATTGTGGATCTCGGATTGGTTTACGACATGCAGGCCGAAGCGGTCGAAACCGGCGGTTACAAAGTCGCGGTGAAGATGACCCTCACCGCGCCCGGCTGTGGTATGGGGCCAACGATCGCTGGAGACGCGCAGGAAAAGATTTCACGACTGGATGGAGTTGCCCAAACCAGCGTCGACGTTGTGTGGGATCCGCCGTGGCATCAGAGCATGATTACCGAAGCCGGAAGAAAGATCCTTGGAATCGAATGAAAATCTTTGACAACCCGAGGGCAGGTTCTTAAGTTTTGCGCCCGCTTGGCTGGGGTCGTAGCTCAGTTGGTAGAGCACCTCAATGGCATTGAGGGGGTCTGGAGTTCGATTCTCCACGGCTCCACCAGCCTTCGCCCGAGCGGCAGCGAGTAAGAAAGCTGCCGCGCCGGGAAAATATGCGGCGGCGGGCCGCTGGACCAAGGAACAACACCCATCAAATTAACTCTGTTAGCGCAGCTTTCCTGAAAGTGCGTCTCCAGTTTTGGTCGGTTCTTTTATCGCTATTCGGCCAAAATACATACTTCGGAGGATCCCGTGGAAACTGACCGTCAGCCGTTCTCAGGCTCGTAGCCAATCGGGATCGATCCGAGGGTTGTGGGAGGTAAGAAGAATGCGAGGTTTGATTCGCTGAAGTGACGATACTACGCGTCGGCAGTAGCCGGCTTGAAGCGGGTCTCCAACGCTCGCAGGGATTCGAGGACGATATCCGTATCCATCTCATGGACTTCGAAGCCTTCGCCGATTTCGCTGAGGAGGGTGATGGTGAGTTCGCCGCCGAGGTGTTCGCGGAATTCGTCGAGTCCTTCCATCACGAGAAGTTGACCGTCTGAATTGGTGTAGGTGAGTTCGGCGGCGAAAAGTTCGAAGCCGAGGCCGCGGAGCAGCGTGAGGATTCGCTCGCCGGAGGTTTCGGATAGAAATTCCTTTTTCACGGCGTAAATGACGTCGAGCGCGATGCCGATGGCGACGGCTTCCCCGTGGCGGATCTTGTATTCGGAGATCTGCTCCAGTTTGTGCGCCGCCCAGTGGCCGAAATCGAGCGGGCGGGCTGATCCCATTTCGAATGCATCGCCGGAGGTGGCGATGTGGTTCAAATGCAGCTCGGCGCAGCGATGGATCAGGCGATGCATCGGTTCCGGCTCGAACGCGGCCAAGGCTGGCATGTCTTCCTCCATGCGGGCAAAGAACTGCGGGTCACGGATGCACGCGACTTTTACGGCCTCGACGAAGCCACTGCGTTTGTCCCGGTCCGGCAGCGTTTTGAGAAACTCAAAATCATTTATCACCGCGTAGGGCGGACCAAACGAGCCGATGAAGTTTTTTTTACCGAAGGCGTTGATGCCGTTTTTGACGCCGACTCCGGAATCGTCCTGGGAGAGGGTGGTCGTGGGAATGCGGATGTGGCGGATTCCGCGGTGAGCGGTGTTGGCGGCGAGGCCAACCATGTCGAGCAGCGCGCCCCCGCCGACACAAATGAGGTAGTTGTGCCGATCGATATGGAAACGATCGATGTGGGAATGGATTTCAGAGACGTGAAAGTAGGAATTTTTCACGCGTTCGCCGCCCTCCATCACCATTGGTGGCCGGACGAGGGTCATTACATCGCTATGTTTCTCAAAAAAACGTTCGATGGCCTGATCGATGCCAAAATGCGTGAGTGCCTCGTCCAGGATCACGAATGCCTTGTGCGGGGGATGATCTCCACCGGCCATGATCACCTCCCGCAACAGCGGGTTTTCGAGATCGAAAACCCCGTGCGTAAAGTGCACCTGGTGTCGCCAGGTGACTACTATGTCGCGCTCAATTGCGTCCATCGGATAGGTCATTTTTCAACGGATGAGCAGAGCTTGACGAGCGGAATGTGTGGATCGTTCAAAAAAGTCGGTCTTGCAACGTCTGATCAGCCCTCCAACCTGCCCCGGCAAAGTGAAACCATCCGGCCTCGGAATGGTTCAATGAATTGTGAATGGTCCCCCGAAAAAAGCGCCCTGGTGGGCTCGTTTGCGGCAGCGCTGGTCGGCGCTGCCGCGAGCATTGCGCATTGCGGTGAAGCTGGTGGTAATTGCGGTCCTGGTGCCTTGCACGATGGTTTTGTGTTACCTGTCGCTGGCCTGGACGCTCAGTTCATCCGTCGTAAACGCCGATCAGCAGGAACCGGCCGAGGGGGTGGTCATCTATCTTTGCTCGAACGATGTACACGTTGATCTGGTTGTTCCGCGGCGGACTGATCTGATTGACTGGACGGGTTGGTTTCCGGCCAGCCACGTCAAGGGCCGCCAGACCGGATCCCATGTCGCGTTCGGTTGGGGAAATCGTCGGGTCTACCTAGAAGTGCCGGAGTGGGAAGATCTCACGGCGAAGATCGCGCTGGAGGCAGTGCTGATTCCAAGTCCGACGGTGATGCATGTGTCGAACATCTGGCGAATCGAAGAGGTCGAGGATGCGCGCCGGATCGTGTTGACCCGTGAGCAATACGGCGAGTTGGTTCAGCATCTCCAATCCGGTTTTGCACTTCAGGAAAATGGCGTTCCGGAACTCATCAAGCAGTTTTCATATGGGGAATACGACGGGTTCTACGAAGGGAGCGGGAGTTACAGTGCTTTCGTGACGTGTAACGAATGGTCTGCCCGGGGGCTTCGGCGAGCGGGGGTAAAGGTGGGGCGCTGGACACCGTTCGCGGATCAATTGATGAAGCATTTCCCACCGGAGGGTGCGCGCGATACTCGAATTGCCCAGTAGCGGAAGTCGTAAGACTTTCGTAGGCGCGGTTTGTTCACGGGTGCAGGTTGGGCTGGGTAACGTGGATGGGGGCCAAAAGCCTGACGGGCACCCTCTCGATGAAGGGAGCCGAAAATCTTACGATTTCCGCTACCTGGCTGCGAATGCGTACGAATGCGTGGCGATCGCTTGGCGGATTTCCAATTCGTTGCTAAGTAGTCCGGCCCTGATCGATGACTGAGATCGTCAACATAGCTGCTTACAAGTTCGTCACGCTGGATGGATTGGTGGAAAGGCGTGAGCAATTGCGTTCGCTCTGCGATGCATTGGCGATCAAAGGAACGATCCTTTTGGCTCCGGAGGGGATCAATCTGTTTCTCGCCGGCGGTAGTGAAGCAATCGAATCGTTTTTGAAAACGCTCCGGAGTGAGGGCGAGTTTGCTGATCTGGAGGTGAAGGAGAGTCCGAGTGATCGTCAGCCGTTCACCCGGATGTTGGTGCGGATCAAGCGGGAGATTATCGCGTTTGGCGTGGCTGAGATCGATCCGGTGAATCGGCCGGCGCCGCGCGTTTCGGCGCGCGAACTCAAATCATGGTTGGACGAGGGCAGGGCGATCACGCTGCTGGATACTCGGAACGAATACGAGATCGAGCTCGGCACGTTCAAGGATGCCAAGGCGATTGGCGTGGATGAATTCAGGGACTTTCCGCAGGCGGTCGCCCGGTTGCCCGAGCAGATGAAGAAGGAGACGCTGGTCACGTTTTGCACGGGTGGAATCCGCTGCGAAAAGGCCGCTCCTTACCTGCAACACGCCGGCTTTGAGAGTGTTTATCAGCTCGATGGGGGAATTTTGAAATACTTCGAGGAATGCGGCGGTGCGCATTACGACGGGGACTGTTTCGTTTTTGATCAGCGCGTCAGTGTCTCGCCGGCGTTGGAGGAGACGGATGCGACCCGGTGTTTCTGCTGTCAGGCGAACTTGGTGCCGGAGGATCTGAAGTCTGAGGGATACGTGCCGGGTGAGTGTTGTCCGCAGTGCTGGCGATCGCCCGCGGAACGCATGGCGATGTTGATCGAAAAACGGACGCGCAAATGTCAGGCGGGGGCGGATCCGCTGCCGGGTTCCATTCCATATTTGAACCGGCGACCGATGAGTGTCCCGGCAAAGTTTGATCGCGCGACGGTGATCGATTTCCTGATGGGCATGAAGACGATTCACAGTCGCGACGAATGGCTGAATGCCTGTGCGCGCGGCGCGGTTCGGATGAAGGATCTGCCGGTGGATTCCACGGATGTTCTCCGTTCTGGAATGCGACTTGAGCATGTGACGGAGGCCACCGTTGAACCGGCCGTGAATCCGGATCTTCAGTTTCTGTACGAGGATGATTCTTTGGTTGTGCTTTCGAAACCTGCTCCGCTCCCCATGCATCCCTGCGGGCGTTTCAATCGGAATACGCTGCAATATATGTTGGGCGACGTGTATCCGAGCCGCAAGTTGCGTCCCGCGCATCGTCTTGATGCGAACACTTCCGGGGTCGTCATCTGCGCGAAGACGCGGGCAGTCGCGGCAAAACTTCAGCCGCAGTTCGAATCGGGTACTGTTCGGAAAAAATATCTCACCCGCGTGGTCGGCTTGCCCGTCGCGGACGAATTCGAATCCACCAGCGCGATCAGCCGCGAACCCATCGCCGCCGGAGGACGAACACTCGATCCTGCTGGATTGTCCGCCCATACGAGGTTTCGGATCCTCTCGAGACAGGCTGAAGGGTCAATTCTTGAAGCGATGCCGCTTACGGGGCGAACGAATCAGATCAGGATTCACCTTTGGGGGCTGGGACATCCTGTCAGTGGTGACCCCCTGTATCTGACGGGCAACCGTTTCGGGACCCAACAGACCTTGCATCCGGGGGAGCCTCCTCTATGTCTGCACGCATCGGAGATCGAGTTCGAACATCCGACCAGTGATCGGCGGGTTTCTTTCAAGGCACCCGATCCTGAATGGTTTGACGGTTGACCCACCCGTTCGGGGTAGGTGGATTCCGGCAGAGACTGCGCTGGCGATGTTCAGCCAGTCGGTTAGCTTCATCGTTTGATCTCGCTTCACATAATCGGGTTGGCGAAAGTCTGGCCCAGATGATGGTGAAACCGGCAACGCTTGCACTCATGCTGGTTGCGCTCTTTGGTGTCTTTCAGCTGCCTGCCGCCGCGCCGGCGGTGCTGAAATCGCCGGTGGCCATTCGCGCGCTCGCTCCTTCCGAGGCAGAGACGTCCCGCCCGGTCAAACTCACGGCCACGGTGGTTTCCAAGATGCGGGACGAAGACGTCTATTTCGTGCATGACGGAGCCGGTGGACTGTTGATTCACGACGTTGGGAACCAGGCTGGGTTGGTCGTCAGCAATCAGGTGGAAATTGTCGGGCATACCGTCTCAGAAGCGGATGTGCATGTGGTGGTGGATGAAATCAGGGTCGTCGAGCAGCGCGTGCCATTGCCACCAGCGATAGCCTTCAGCCAACCCGAATTGCTAGTTCCCGACAATGTCCATCGCTGGACCGAACTCCGGGGCACGGTCCGTTCATTCACCCAGTCGCGCACGCAGGTGCGCCTCCAGTTGAACACGCCTGCGGGCGTAATCCATGTTTCGATGCGTCGCCCGCCGCGATCGGTTCTGACGGATTACCGGTATGCAACGCTGCGGCTGCGGGCGATTTCGATGCCTCCCCGGTCAAGTGAACCCCGGGCCAACGTGTGGGTGGATCACTGGTCCAAAGTCGTGGAGGAGCGGGCTGTGCAGGTGGACTTGTTTTCGGTGAGACCGGGCTCCATTGACCGGCTGGCACCCCGAGCAGAGCCGGTGGCCGTGTGGGGCCGGGTGGTTGAGCCGGTGGGGGAAGACTCGTTCCGGATTAGGGACGCCAGCGGCGAGGTCTTGGTGGAGCGGAAGCACGGCGGTCGGATTCGCGTCGGAGATCGGGCGAAGGTGTTTGGTTTTGTTGATCGCGTGGGTGACTCCGTCAAGCTTGCCAACGTGAGTCTCCAAGTCGTCGCTGGCACCCGGTCTGATGAATCGGTGGAAGGGGAGAAGATTGAATCGGTGCCATGGGATCTCCTTTCCCCAGTGATCGATCGGGCGTCGCGGGTGGTGGCGCTTTCGCGCGAGGAATCGGCGCGCGGATTTCCCGTAAGAGTGCCGGGGATCGTGACCTTCATTGATGCGGATGAGCATACGATTTACGTGAAAGGGCGCACCCGTTCGATTCGGGTCGTGGCGAGCGACCCGGCGCAGCCTTCGACGGGCCTGCAGCTGGGGGATCGGCTGGTCGTTTCGGGATTCACGGCGGCGGGCGGATTCGGCCCGATTGTCAGTCATGCCACGTTTGATTCGGTTGAACCCGGTGCCGTGCCGGAACCGCGGGTGGCGACGACCACGAGTCTGATTGTGGGGCGGCACGAGTCGGAATGGATTGTGATGGATGGCGTGGTGCACAAACAGCGGATCGATGATTATCGCTGGCTGACCATCGTGCGCGCGGATCGTCCGATGTCGGCCCGTTTTGACCGAGAGGTGGTGCTGCCTGAGAATCTGGTCGGTGCTCGCGTGCGTATTCGCGGCATCGCGCGGGCGATGCTGAACCGTCTGGGGCAGACGGTTGGGACGGCGATCCATATGTCCGGGTCGGAGGATCTGGAGGTGATCGATCCGATCCCGTTGCGGCCCTTCGAGAAACCGTCTGTCCGCATTGGCGACCTGATGCGGTTTCGCTCCGAGGCTTCGTACACCACGAGGAACCGGGTTCTCGGAACGGTGACGCTGACGTGGCCAGATAGGATCTTTATCCAGGATGAAAGCGGGAGTCTGGAAGTCAGGACGGCGGCAGCCGGGACAGTCAAGCGCGGTGATCTGGTCAACGTTCTCGGATTTCCTCATGCCGATCCGATAAAGCCTCGACTTGAAAATGCGATGTTGCAGTTGGTGGGCCATTCCGCCCCCCCGGTAGCGGTGGCAGTAGCGGCCGGTCAGGTGCTGTCGGGTCAATTCAATGACAAACGTATCCGGGTCGATGGCACCTTGGGGGCGGTCCTGGAACGCCATGACATGTGGACGCTGATATTGCGGAGTGGGGTGACGACGTTCTCAGTGGTGCTGCCAGCGCAGGCTGCGAACGAGCGGCTGCGGCAACTGGAACTGGGATCGGTGGTCGAGGCCACGGGAATCTGTGACGTCCTCGCGGATGAGAAAGGGGATCCGCGCGGGTTCCGATTGTTGTTGGCGGGCGGTTCGGAACTGCGGGTGCTGAGTCGGCCGAGCTGGTGGACCCCGTTTCGGGTCGGGATCGTGGTGAGTCTCCTGTTGCTGGCAGTGGCCGCGGCGATGGGGTGGGTCATGTTGCTGCGTTCCCGGGTTCAGCAGACGGCGTCGCACTTCGCAAAATCGTTGGAGGCAAGTCCCGTGGCGGTCGCGCTGATGAAGACCGATGGCGAATACTTTGTTGAGGCGAATGAAAGTTTTCTCCGGCAGTTCGGGCTCTCCCGGCGTGCGCTGCCAAGTCAACGGGTTGTCGATCTGCAGGTTTGGAGTTCAGCGGCGGATCTACGCCAGTTTGTGGATCTGATGCGGAGTCGTGGTTCGGTTCGCGGTCTTGAGTGCCAGATGCGGACCGCTTCCGGTGGTGAGCTGCAGGTGCTCGTCTCCGGCGAGATGATTGAGCAGGATGGTGAGCCCCGCGTGCTCTTCATCGCGCAGGATATCACCGAACGCCTCAGCCTGGTAAATCAGTTGCGGGAATCGCAGAAGATGGAGGCGGTCGGTCGTCTGGCCGCAGGGATTGCTCACGATTTCAACAACATCCTTACGATCATCCAGGGCAATACGGAGATGATCCGAGATCTGGCGGAACCGGATTCGGAACTGGCAGAGCTGAACCAGGAGGTGGACGACGCGGCGCAACGGGCAGCCGATCTGACCCGTCAGATGTTGGCCTACAGTCGGAAGCAAATGATCCGGCCACGGGTGCTGGATATCAACGACCTCGTGGAGGAATCTCTCAAAATGTCCCGCCGCCTTCTGGGGCAGGTCATCAAGGTTGAGGCGGAGTTGTCGGAGCAGGCGTTCCATGTCCATGTGGATCGTGGCATGATGGAACAGGTCATTCTGAACATCGCCCTTAATGCCCGGGACGCCATGCCCACTGGGGGCACGCTGATCGTGAGCACTGCGCTCGACGATTCCGCCCCGGAAGGCAATGACCGACTGGGGCTGGCGGCCGGTCCCTACGTGCATCTGCGCATGAGGGACACCGGGAGTGGCATGGACGAGGAAACGTTGAAGAAGATTTTCGAGCCCTTCTTTACCACCAAAGAGCTGGGCCAGGGGACGGGGCTGGGATTGGCCACCGTCTTTGGCATCGTGAAGCAGCACGGTGGCTGGGTGGATGTGCAAAGCGAGGTTGGCAAGGGGACGGTGTTCAATATCTATCTGCCGCAAGCGGAAACGGAGGCGGACGTCATTGCTTCCAGAGAGCCTGATCCGATCGCCAAGGGGAGCGGCAATGTGCTGGTCGTCGAGGATGAGCCGGTTTTGAAGAAGATGGTCGTTCGGGCTCTCTCGCGAAACGGTTTCCACGTGTTATCCGCAGACGATAGTCCGGCGGCCCGGCGGGTTTGGAACGTTCACCAGGAGGATATTGATCTGTTGCTTACCGACATTGTGATGTCGGGCGGGACGACCGGTTGGGATCTCGCGGCGGAGTTCAAGGCGCAACGGCCGAATTTGAAGGTGATCTACACCAGCGGCTACTCCACGGAGATGGCAACGCCCGGCACGGATATTGAGGAAGGCGTGAACTTCATAC
This sequence comes from Limisphaerales bacterium, assembly GCA_047608975.1. Taxonomy (GTDB): domain Bacteria; phylum Verrucomicrobiota; class Verrucomicrobiia; order Limisphaerales; family JAYPXF01. Next base: position 47,321 of record JBLFYM010000001.1, read on the forward strand.
ACAAGCCCTTCACGCAACACCGACTCCTGGAAATCGTCCACGCTGCTTTTGATTCTGAAGCAGTCTCGTAGGTCGGTGTCTGTTCAAGGGAGCACATTGGTATGGGGAACGTGAATGGGACCAAAAGCCTGAAGCACACACGCCCCCCTATTCCTGCCCATTGGGCGGGAAGAAGAAAACTGTGGTTAACAGAGAACCCTGTTCAGAGACTGGAATTTTACGATTCCCCCCATGGGACATTGCCGTAATACGCCCCTGAATCAGGTGGAATCCCGAATCAGGTTGCGACCGAATCCGCAAAACCGTTATCATCAGGGCGGTTCGTCTGCGGTGCACCGCCCGGCCCATTTTTCATGAGCGAAGTACTGGTAATTGGCCACAAAAACCCCGACACGGACGCGATTTGTTCGGCGATCGGCTATGCCGAGTTCAAACGTCAGACCGGCATGCCACAGGCGGTGGCTGCCTGTTGTGGCGATATCAATGATCGCGCGGCATTTGTCCTGAACACCTTCGGCGTCCAGCCGCCCATCTATGTTTCGGATGTCTCCCCGACGGTGAAGGACGTGATGCAGACGAACGTCATCAGCATCGAGCCGGAGACGACCATCGCCCAGGCTCTGGCCATCATGGATGAGGGCCACGTGCGGGTGCTTCCGGTGTTGAACGCCGATCGCAGCTGCCGTGGACTCGTGTCGATGTTGAAGATCAGCCGTCTGATCTTCCCCTCCGCAAACCGTGTGACGGACTCCAGGCTGTTGCGCACCTCGCTTGGAGGACTGACCCAAACGCTCGGTGGCAGCCTGGAGTTTGGCACGCGGCCATTGGAAGAAGAGGAACTGACGATGGTCATCGGCGCGATGAGCGTGGAGGCCTTTGGCACTCGGATGGACAAGTATCAACGCGATAAACTGGTCGTCTTGGTGGGGGACAGGTGGGACGTTCAGAACATGGCCATCCGTGAGAAGGTCCGATGCCTGGTGGTGACCGGTGGCCTGAAGCTGGAACCCAAGACGTTGGAGTCGGCCCGGGAGAGCGGTGTCAGCGTGATTCTCTCTCCGCACGATACCGCGACTACGGCGAATCTCTGCCGGGCGGCGATGGCCGTGAAACATGTGCTGCACGAGAAATTTGATAGTTTTTATCCTGAAGACAAACTTGCCAGTGCCCAGCGGTCGGCGTCTGATTCGAATTTCCAGGCCTTTCCGGTGATCACCAAAAAGGGGACGACCGTGGGATTTCTTTCCAAGTCGGATTTCCTGAAGACGATCGATCGGAAGCTGATTCTGGTGGATCACAATGAGCTTTCCCAGGCGGTGAAGGGAGCGGACAAGGTGGAGATTCTGGAGATCATCGATCACCATCGGATCGGGTCGTTGACGACCAGCCAACCGATCCTCTTTCGCAACGAACCGGTGGGCTCAACCAGTACCATCGTCGCGGATTGTTTCTTCCGCTACGGAGTGGAACTGAAGCCAGCGATTGCCGGCCTGCTGCTCGCCGGACTCGTATCAGACACCTTGAACCTGAGCTCGCCGACCGCGACCCGGCGCGACGCGGAGATTCTCAAGGAGTTGGAACGGATCTCCGGCGTGGATGCGGCGGAATTCACTGACAAACTTTTTGCGTCTGGCTCCGTCTTGAAATCCAAGACGACCGATGAGGCGATCGTGGCGGACTGCAAGGAATACGAAGAAGACCGAGCGAAGTTCAGCGTGGCCCAGATCGAGGAGATCGGGTTTGATCATTTCTGGGATCGGGAGGCGGATGTGAAGGGCTCACTGGAACGTTATCGCAAGGAAAATGGGTACCTCTTCTCCGCGTTACTCGTGACCGATGTGGTTCAGCGCGTGTCTCTGCTGTTGGTCGTCGCTGATGAATCCTTTTCGCCGACGATCAGTTATCCGGAACTCAAACCGGGGATCTTTGACTGTGGCGACGTGGTGTCGCGCAAGAAACAACTGATGCCGTTCCTCACCAAGTGTCTCGCTGAGGCGATCGATTGATTGGGGATCGGGCGTTGCGTATTGTGAGTTCTGAATCCGCCCCCGACGGCATGACTGGGGAACGCCGCTGTGGGAAAGAATGTCTGGCCATTATCGGGGACCCGCGACAAGCTCAGGAAAGGTTTCCAGTTGCATGAATCTGCCCAACAAACTCACGGTTTCCCGGCTGATTTTGACCGTCTTCTTTCTGATCGCGGTCTTCTGTTCGTTCCCGTTCAGCAACACCTTGGCGTTGACCTTCTTTGCGGTTGCCAGCATCACAGATTTCTTTGACGGCTACATTGCGCGGGAACGGAAACTGATCACCAATTTCGGTATCCTGATGGATCCCTTGGCGGACAAGATCCTCACGTGCTCCGCCTTTATTGCACTGGTCCAACGTGGAGTTCTCGATGTTCAGGTAGGGGTTCAGGTGCATGCCTGGATGGTGGTGATCATCGTATCGCGGGAACTCGCGATCACCGGTCTGCGCATGATGGCGGCCTCGAAGAACATCGTGATGGCGGCCGAAGGATACGGCAAACATAAGACAATTTCACAGATGGTGTGCATCAGCGCGTTGCTCGTGCTCGAGAGCTATGCTGAATGGGGCGCGATCGGAGAACAGATTTTCGGCGCTTGGGTGGCTTGGTTTGGCTGGGTGGCGCTGTGGATCACAGTGTTTCTGACTGCGATGTCGGGTGCCTTGTATCTCTGGAATAACCGCGAGATCTATATCAACGACGTGTAACCGCTCCTCAGCGCGCACGTTGAACGGAGCGCTCGCCCAGGTGCGGTTGACACTGGGGGTAAAGGCGGCGAAGGGGTCATTGCTCCGATGCTGGTCATCAAGTTGGGGGGAGGAAGCTCCAAAGAAAATCCAAGCTACAAATTCCAGTCCGAGGCGCATTCGGTCTTGGACTGGTGCTTGGAGCTTTTGTAACCCCGCTCGCTCAGGAAGCTCAAGGTTTCATTGACTCCAACTCCGCCCATAGCGGTTCCAGATCGAAATCACTCAACGCCATCTTCAGCAGTGCGCGTTTGTCTCCCCGCCGAACGGCGCGTTCGAACCAGGTCTTGGCCGTGGCGATGTCCTTGAGCTGACAACAATAGCAGGCGAGGTTGTAGGGGATCACTGCCTCATTCGGGAACATTTCGTAGGCCGGCACAAGTTTGGCCATGGCCTCGTGTGTCTCTCCCAATTCGTGTAATGCGTATGAACGATCAATCCAACCCGCTGGCTGATCCGGCGCGAGCTGAAGAATCTGAGCGGCAATCTTTAGCGCTGATCGCCAGTTCTTTTCAGCAACATCCAGTTGCCAGTGAAGCTGCAAGGCTTCGGGATGTTCGCGGAAAGCCGCGGAGAGTGATTGGAATTCGGCCCGTGCTTCTTGGGGGCAGGACAATTCCAGCCAACCGCAGACCGCGTCGAGGACATGTTTTTCGGGATAGCCGAGCGCGGTCAATTTCTGAATGTCGCCCTTGTCCGGCATGTTGGTGGCAATTGTCTTCACACCGACTCCGGTGCGGGCTAAGAACTTCGCACGCCGAAAATATCCGGTCGAGAATTTCATGCATCACCGCTTTCAATTCCACTCTGCTGCCATCATGGCTTTCGCACTCGGTCTGTTTCAGGGGCCGTGTCCGGCGCTGCACGCTGGCGGGGTGGAACAACTGCAGCGGGATCTGCAGAAGGCCGCTGAGCATCCTCGATTCAAGCACGCGCAATTGGGAATCAAGGTGGTTTCGCTCACCAGCGGGCGAACTCTGTTTGATCATGACGGCAGCAAACTTCTGAAGCCCGCATCCACCGGCAAACTCTTCACCGGGGCGTTGGCGTTGGACTGCTTGTCCCCCACTTTTCGCATCCAGACCTCAGCCTACAGTGCGAAGAAACCCACCGCCGATGGCCGGATCGAAGGTGATCTGATCGTGTATGGACGTGGCGATCCCTCGTTCTCGGCGAAGTTCCATCGGGATTTTCGCGAGCCTTTGGCGAAGTTTGCGAAGGCGATCTTTCAAGCGGGTGTTCGCACTGTCTCGGGGGACCTTGTTGCCGATGAAAGCTTCTTCAATACGGAAGGCTTCGGTCCGGGCTGGACCTGGGAAGATCTGAAGGCGGGTTATGGCGCTGAGGCTTCGGCGTTGAGCGTGCATGACAATGTGGCGGCGATTCATTTGTCTCCCGGGAAGATCGGCGAGCGTTGCCGGATCATTACGCACCCTACGCTCGTTCCGTTCGAAATCACGAATCGCACGAAAACAATCCGCGAACGCACGGCGATCGTGAAGTGGCGGCCATTTTTGGAAAATCGGATTCAGTTCGGTGGAACGCTTGCTGCAAGTACCAAGGGGCGAGATGTGCGGGTCCCCGTTCGGCGCCCGGCGGTTTGGTTTGCGCAGCTGTTGCGAATCGAACTGGAGAAGGCAGGCATCAAGGTCGCAGGTACCGCGCGGGCGATCAATTGGCAGGAGCGTCACCTTGAGGCAATGCCCAAGAGCCCACATCACCTGGCGTCGATCACTTCGCCTGACGTGCTCCGGCTCACGCGGACGATGATGAAGGATTCGCAGAATCTTTATGCCCAACTTCTTTTGCTTCAGGTCGGCGCCCAGAATCGCAGGGAGGGGGACGATACCGATCAGGCCGGAATCGCCGCGTTGCAGGCATTCTGCAAGCGAGCCGGTATCAGTGAACACGAGATGCAATTGGAGGACGGGGCCGGATTGTCCCGAGGAGCACTGGTCACACCCAATGCGATCGTGCGTTTGCTGACCTACATGTCCACGCATCAACATGGACGTGAATTCGAATCCGCGCTGGCGGTTGCCGGGCGCGATGGAACACTTTCGAGCCGCTTCCGCAAGACCGCGGCGGCGGGGAATCTTCGCGGGAAAACCGGCAGTATCAATTTCGTCCGCACACTCTCTGGCTACGTGAAAGCGCGCAGCGGAGAAGTCCTGGCGTTTTCAATTCTGCTCAACGCCTACGCTGCGAACGATGGTCGCTCGGCTGTCGATGGAATCGCCCTCCTGCTCGCGAACGCAAATCTGCGTCCTTGAGCCCGAGGGTGGCTTGGATACGCCGGGCTCTCCCAAGGGCAGAAAATTGATGGACACGCGTCCGGGGACGTGAACACATACTTGGCCTATGAAAGCCGTTCTTTTGTTGTCGTTCCTTGCCGTTGCATCGCCGGTCGGAGCAGCACCGAGTGCGCTTGATATTTTCGATCAGCGAATCATGCCGATCTTCAAATCGCCGGACCCTTCCAGTTGCGTTCAGTGCCATCTGTCCGCCGTGGATCTGAAGGACTACATCCTGCCGTCTTCCGATGACACCTTCGCCTCGCTTCGGGAGCAGGGGATGATCGATCTCGACCAGCCCGAAAAGTCCAAGATTCTGCAACTGATCAACATGGGACAGAAGGATTACGACAAGGGTGCCAAGATGATTCACGCCAAGAATCGCAAGGCTGAGTACGAAGCCTTTGCGGCATGGATCAAAGCGGGCGCTGCGGATCCCAGATTGCGAAAGATGCCCGCACCGAAGGAATCTGCCGGACCGGCCAAGTCGAATTCGATCATTCGCCATGCCCGGGCGGACCGGGTGTTGGATTCATTTACGCGAAACGTCTGGTCACAGCGAATGCGCTGTTTTCCCTGTCATACGCCATACGAGATCGACGACAACAATCCCAAACACAAACTCGTGCGTCAGCGGCTGAAGAAGATGGAGCACAACCTGGGTGATCTGTGGACCGGACGCATGCGGATCTTTCGCGAGACGCCGGAGGAAACCATGGCCTATCTGATTCGCGACAGCCGTCGCAATCGCAAGGATCGCCTGCCATTGCTGAATCTCAAGAATCCGGAGAAGAGCCTCCTGATTCTCAAGCCCACAGCACGTCTGCCAAAGAAGATTGGCGACCAGAAATTTGAGGACCCTTCCTACGTGGAGCCGGTTTCCCACATGGGCGGATTGAAGATGCATTCGGATGATTTCTCATACAAAGCCTTCATGGCTTGGATTGAAGACTACGCCCGGGTGGTGGGAGATCAGTATACAACCAGCGAAGAACTTCCCGCAGACAACTGGTACTTCACCCGTCAGATGATCCTGATGCGCGAAGCCCCCGCTGATTGGCCGGCACACGCTCGCGTTCAGTTTCACATCTATGCCCGGAACGGTGCGGATGGTTGGGCCACCGAGCCCATCGCCTTTACCCAAGGAACAAAGAACCCGCGAAACAGCGTGTTCGGTACACTCTTCCTTTTGCGCTCCAAACAGACTGAGGACAGGGTGGAATGGAACAGCGAAGAACCGACGCTGGCCGCCGGGAAGTATCTGATCAAAGCCTACGTGGATCGTAACCACACACTGGCTGACAATCCGACTGCGATGTTGGGCGAGAAGGAATACTTCGGACAGGGGGAGCTGCAGGCGAACTGGGAAAAGGGTTTTCCGAAGGCCCAGAAGATCACCGGCGCGCTATTCAAATGAGGGACGGCCAAAAATCCAGGCACCAAAACTCAATCCTCAAAGAAACTCCAAATTCCAATATTCAAAGCGACTAGCCGAGAACGCCGGGGTGCTCGGATCGGGGCTGCAAGAGACCGAAACCCTGCGTGACGAGCGACTGATTGAAGCTTGAGGCTTCTTTGGAGTTTTCCAATTCCCTTACGACTTCACATGAAAGTAAGTGTGGATGTGTGGATGCCCGCGGAAGTACCACACCATATCAGGTCCTTCGATCTGCCAAGTATCCCAGATTTTGTCAGACCCGAGATCGTATTTGCCTTCGTAGTAGGACACGTGCAGGCGATCGACCATCCCAGAAGATTCGATGCTGTTCATCGTCGCATCGATATCACCGCTGCGAAACATCCCCATCATCTTGCGCATGGTTTCTAGCAGTTTGGCCTGCTGATCCTTGGTGAGATCTGCGCCGCTGAGTCCGGGCCAACCTGAAGCCTTCTTGCTGATGACGGAGCTGGAGCTTTCTTTGCGCGGGGAACTGCCGGCGAGACCCTTCTTCTGTTGGCTGCCGTCCAGCGCCTGAACGAACTCGTTGAAGATCTTTCCCTGATACCAGTAGGGGTTGCCGACGTGTTCCTTGGTTTCGACAAACGTCTTCGCAAAGTGACCGTAGAAAATTGGGGCGCCGCCAAATCCCTGTCCTTTGTCAGTATGCGCATTGCAGCGGCGGGTCACATGATGACCGGTGTAAATGAACTCAAAATCTTGGTCGGCCGGCGTTCCAAAGAATCCGACGGACGGTGTGTTGCCGATTTTTCCAAACTTGTCCTTCTCCACCTGTTGTTTGATGGCGGTTCGGAACTCGGGATTGTGCATCGAGTCAAAGATCTGCTGGATGAGGTCCTGCTGATCCTGATTGAAGGTATTGTGAATCCGATGCTCCTTGTGGATGTACCACCAGTTGTTCACGTACTGTCGGCGTTCATGATTCACCGGCAGACAGATCTTCTTCCGCTGCTCCTCGCTGAGACTCTTGAAGAGTTGCATCGGCTTGGAATCCGGCTTGGACTTCGCCGCCAGCAAAGAGCTGCTGAGGGGATTCAGTGCGGCAAAGGCACCGGTTGCGCCAAGGGAGCGGATGACATCGCGACGGCTCAAAGTGTTCATGTTGATTCGAGCATAGCACCGGATCGAAACCTGCCAACGGGAGAATTTGATCGCCCACGTGCCGGGGCGCGATTGGATGTGGGTGGTACAGGGAGGCCACGATTTGGCGCCAGCGTTGGAGTTCACGCTTCAGCGTGCGGGCGTGAACTTGTTCGAGCCCGTTGGGCCCACAAACACGCTAAAGCGTGAACTCCAACTGGCCGCGTATCGCCCCACCACCCACTCGGAATTACGCCCACGCACTGTACACAGAAGAAATTGAATCGGAGTCGTCGGGTGAATTTGTGGTCTCCTTGGCAGGATGATTTGGATAGTGTCCCGGCATGAAACGTTGCGCTGTGCCCGTGTTGCTTGTCCTTCTTTTCTTGGCTTCCGTCACCCGGGCGGCCAGTCCTCCAAACTTCGTGCTGATCTTCGTCGATGATCTTGGATACGCGGACATCGGCTGTTTTGGTTCGCCCGATATTCGCACGCCACGATTGGACCGGCTGGCGGAGGAGGGGATGCGCTTCACCCATTTCTATGCCCAACATATCTGTGGGCCATCCCGGGCCGCGTTGATGACCGGATGCCATCCGCTGCGCCTGGCTGAGAAGGGGAATGTGAAAGAAATACATCCGGTGCTTCATACGAAGGAAATCACGGTCGCTGAGGTGCTGAAGACCAAGGGCTATGCCACGGGGTGTTTCGGGAAATGGGATCTCGCACGGCATTCACAGCGCGGCTTTGAACCGGAACTGATGCCCAATCATCAGGGTTTTGACGCGTTCTTTGGAACGCCGACGAGTAACGACGGATTCGTGGATCTCTATCGAAACGAAGAACGTATCGAGGAAAAGGCAGACATGGGCACTCTGACCCGGCGCTACACCGACGAGGCAATTGAGTTCATTGAAAAAAATCGCGAGCAGCCCTTCTTTGCATATGTGCCTTACACGATGGTTCACACTCGGCTGGACGCCTCTCCGAAATTCAAAGGCCGTTCGAGCCGCGGTCTCTACGGCGACGCAGTTGAGGAGATCGACTTCAACTGTGGACGAATTTTGGACACCTTGAAGAAGCATGATCTCGTCGCAAACACCTACTTCCTGTTCACCAGTGACAACGGGCCCTGGCTCATCAAAAACAAGGACCATGCGGACGGACACTTACCCGGCGATCACGGAGGCTCCGCAGGACCTCTGCGCAGCGGTAAGGTTTCGACCTGGGAGGGCGGCGTTCGCGTTCCGACCATTCTCTGGGCGCCCAATCGTGTTCCCGCAAAGACGGTGTGCGACAAGATTGCGGCGACGATCGATCTTCTGCCGACCTTCGCCAAACTTGCGGGAACCACAGCCCCGACCGATCGCGTCATTGACGGTGAAGACATCCGTCATCTCTTCGCCGGCCGGTTCGCCGAGGCCAACGAGGATCGCGTCTTCCGCTACTACTTCATCAATTCGTTGCAGGCAGTTCGACAAGGCAAATGGAAACTGCATCTCCCGCGTCCGGCGAAGCCTGCGTGGCTCGGACCGTTCGCCGGCAACCGACACATTGCGCCCGGGGATTGGGCCGGCATTGAAGAACCGTTCCTGGTCGATCTAAACGCAGATCCGGGCGAAACGAAGAGCGTTGCAGCCCAACATCCGAGAGTGCTCACCCACATGCTCGCTCTCGCCGAAGAGGCCCGCGCCGATATCGGAGACCATGATCGGGTGGGAAAAAATATGCGCTTCTTCGATCCCCTGGACCAGCGGCCGTCGAAACCGAACTTCCCTCGCCTTGCGCCGAAGAAACCGAGAAAGCCGAAGCAGAAGAAGTAAATGTGGGACGGGGGAGTCCTTGCTCGGAGGCCAACGGGTCAGTATGACCTCAATCCTTTGCCGGACTGCGTTTCTTCTTCCAGCACCAACAGGGGATCCATTCCTGTCGGCTTGGATGGGAAGGACCTGATCGTTAAGCTAATGCGCACTGATCTGCGCAGACCTTGGGTTGGCGATTGCGACGAGAGGTGCGCCGTGCTAGCAAGTTGTCATGAAATTCTCCTCCAGAAGATTGGCGACGACCCCTTTGTTGCTCGCGTTCGTGGTTGTGCAAATTACGCCCGCAGAGGCGGCGGTCAAGAATCAGAAGCCGCCGATCATCAAAGCCGGTTTTGCAGAGACTGACATCACACCGGATATCGGCATGGAGCGTCCGGGCGGATATGGGAAGGTGTTTCATCGTTCGTTTCACGATTCCTGCAAGGTTCGAGCGGCGGTGTTCGATGATGGCACACGGCGGGTTGCCTTGGTGGGAATCGATACGCTTGTCGTGCCGCGATATACGGTTCTGGAGGCACGTGCTGAGATTCAGAAGCGTTGTGGAATCAAGCCGGAAGCAGTGCTCATCGGAGCGTCGCACTCGCACTCATCGGGTCCGGTGGGAATGGTTCAGCCCGGTGAGTATGATCATGCTTCTCCGCTGGTTCAGGATCTTGCGTACAACAAATCTTCAATGGCGGATCGCGGTTTTATGCTGAGGCTGAAGTCTCAGATTGTGAACGCGGTGTGTCAGGCGGATCGGACCCGGGTTGAGGTCAAAGTCGGGGTCGGTTCGGGTCATGAGGACAAGGTCGCTTTCAATCGGCGATTACGCATGAAAGGCGGACTCACCTTCAGTCATCCTTCGCCGGGGAATCCTGACATTCTTGGTTATGCGGGACCGATTGATCCCGAAGTGGGTGTGATTGGAACATGGGACATGGAGGGCAAGCTGACCGGGGTCATTGTGAACTACGCGTGTCATGCCACGACCAGTCCCGGCGGGATTTCGGCCAATTGGATTCACTATCTTGAACAAACCATTCGCGGGGCTCTCAACTCGCCGGTGTTGCCCGTCGTGTTTCTTCAGGGCGCGTGCGGTGACATTACCCAGGTGGACAATCTGGCCCCCTACGCGCGTCCTGCTTCCGAGCAATGGGCTCGCCGCGTGGGTGGCCGAGTCGGCGCGGAAGCGGTGAAGGTCTTGCTGATGGTCAACCAGGCTCCGGGCTCCGACATCCCGATCGATTTTCGTCAACGGGTCTGGGATGTGAAACGCCGGGTTCCATCACCCGAGCGGGTGAAGCGGAGTCATGAACTCGTCCGCAAAACGCCGAAGGAAGTCGGCGCCACATCTTGGATCTTCGCAAAAGAGATAGTGATGCTGGAGGCCCAGATCGCAAAACGGGCTGAAGTGGAGGTCGAAGTGCAGGCTATTCAGGTGGGGCCAGCGGTGTTCGTGAGCAACCCGGCTGAGTATTTCGTGCAATACGGTTTGGACATCAAGAAGGGGAGCAAGTTTCCATTCACCTTCCCGGTGGAACTGGCGAATGGCTGCGTGGGATACGTCCCCACGGAGGAAGCGCTCGGGCCGAACGGCGGAGGATATGAGACGCGGATCTCCAGCTACAGCAATCTGGAAGTGAGCGCCGGTCGGCAGTTCGCCGACACGGGCATCGAGCTGGCCAATGAAATGAGCCCAGGCAAAACGCCGGTACCGCCACCCGCTCCGCCTTTCCGTGCGCCGTGGGCCTACGGAGCCACGCCGCCCGAAACCCGCTGAACGGTTTTGTTCCAGTCAGGTTCCGGCGGGCGGTCGCGCTATTTCCCGTAAACCGGTGCTTTCCACCCTTTCGGCAATCTGCCCTGCGGACGGACGCCATAGGCCTTGGCGGGAATGGGATGATCCACCGCATTTAGGAGCGGCAGATCGTCTGGCAGGTGCTTGATGCGGAAGTTTTGATATTCGATCTTCATCGGCGGACCGACGTGAACCTGGACGGCGAGAACGCCTTCGAGGGCGCGTCCTTTTTCGTCAAAGTCGATGAGATCCGCAGTCGGATGGCCATCGATCCAATGCTGGTGATGATTGCCACGGACGAGCACGCGGTAGTCGTGCCATTCACCAGGGGCGAATTCCTTGACGGGAATTTTGCCAATCACCCACGGCTGACCCCGAGGATCAATAATCACTTTTTCGCCGGTGTGTGAAAGGATGCGGCGGCCTTTTTCCTCGTAGAGCATCCCGTTGTATTTGGCGATGTCTGCGACCACGTCGCACTGGTAACCGGTGACAATGTCGAGGCCCAGATCGGGGCGGGACTGGCCGCGATATTGAATGCCGCTGTTACCGCCGGCAGTGACCCTGACTTTTACGCGCAGGTCGAAGTTTCGAATGGTTGAACCTTCCCACGAAATGAACCGGTTCTTCTTGAGCGAACCATCCGTGACGCCGGTGAGCACTCCGTTCTTGATTGACCAATACTTGGAATCGCCGGTCCAACCGCGCAGACGATTGCCGCTGAGGAGATTGGCGAAACCGTCGGGGCCGGGTTTGACCGTAACCGCTGCTGAGGCTTTCGGATGCGGAACGGTGGATTGCGTGAACCTGCCTTTGTAGGAGTCGAGTGGACCGCCGATTTCCGCGACACGTTTGGTGGTGCGAGCCCGCATGTCGCGCAGCACCTTGGCGTATTTGGGGCTGCCGGCGAGGTTGGTCAGTTCATCGGGATCGTTCTTGAGGTCGTGCAGAAACTCGTAGTTGGCGTAGTCGAAATAGCGAACGTATTTGAAATTCTCGTTCCGCAGGCCTTCGAACGCGGGAATGCGATTTCGTACGGCGAAGTGTTCATGGAACGTTTCGGTCCGCCAATCGGATGGCTTTCCGCGGGAGACAACTGGTTTCAGGCTGCGGCCCTGATAACGCTCCGGGATCTTCACTCCGGCCCAATCAAGGAAGGACGCCGGGAGGTCAAGGTTTAGAGCCAGAGCGTCCGTCACTTTGCCGCGTTGCGATTTCGGAACGCGCGGATCGGATATGATGAGAGGCACTCTGAGCGCCTCTTCGTAGTGTGACCATTTGCCGGCGAAGCCACGGTTGCCCATGTGATAGCCATTGTCAGCGGAGTAAACGATGATCGTGTTCTCGGCGAGGCCGGCTTCTTCCAGCGCTTGCAGGAAGCGACCGATGGCACCGTCGATGCCGCTGACCATGCGGAGGTAGGCACGCATGTTCGTGCGATACTTTTCGTCCGTATTCCAACGCCAGAAAAAGCGTTCACGGTTGATGGTGGTTTTCAGAAAGTCCGGCTGGCGATTGAAGATCTCCGGATCGTTCAGTCGCGGTGGCGCGATTTCGTCCGTCTCATACATTCCATCGACGGCGCGCGGCCAGGGGAAATGACCGATGCCAGGACGGCGATCCTTGTCTTCCGCGTGGCAGGCGTTGAACCACATGTTAAGCGCGAATGGCTGGTCTTTCGGATGACGTTGGATGAAATCGATTCCGCGGTCCACGATCAGTTCCGTTTCATGCCGCAGGCTGCCGTCCGGTTGGGGTTTGTAGAACGGGTTCCGGCCGATGGCCTCGAACTCGTCGAAGTGATCCTCACGCTTGTAGCCCTTCGGCATCTTGGCGTGCCACTTTCCGAAATAGCCGGTGCGATATCCGCTCCCTCGCAAGAGATCCGAGTAAAGTGTCTTCGTCACATCCGCCCTCGCCTGATCCGGGTTGCTCGGGGTGCCATAGCTGCGCCCGATCAGTCCGGTGAGAATGGTCGTCCGGCTCACCCAACAGATTGAGTGGCTCACCAACGCATTCGCGAACCGCGTGCCCTCCGCCGCCAACCGGTCGATGTTCGGCGTCTGGACGAACGGATGACCGTAGCAACCCAGCGTGCTGGTGGTCTGATCATCAGTGAAAAAGAAAACGATGTTGGGTTTCTTCGCCGCTGAGGAAACGATCGGCAGGAGCGCGACAAATGCGAGGGTTAGGAATTGCTTCATAATTCAATCAGAAGTAGGGAGCGTGAACAGAGAATCCGTTCGCATCAACCCAACAATTGTTCTTCCCCGGAGGTGGGCAGTTGAAAGTGGGGGCAGAGCTAATTCCAGAGTTGCGTTTCCATCCCCGCTTTCATAGCGCTGACAGTCATGTTTCCCTTTTTCCTGTAATCCTTACGGCGTTGCTTTAACTGACTTTCGGTGACCATCTGCCGAAGAGATTCGTCCCGATGGGGCCGAAACCACCGCAAATCCGGGGTAATTTAATCGTCGTCAGTGGGGAAATCTAATTGTCGCTGTACACTTGGGTGCGGATGATCCGTATCGGGCGGGTGTCCGGCAGGGCCTGCCATCGTTCGGCGCTCAGTCGGCTTTGCGGGGGATGTTGTTTGGGTTTACCCCAGACTTGCAGGCGCTCGTTGGGGCCGATCTTGGTCCCGCATCGGAAATTCAGTTTGCGCGACTGGTGATTGCGTCCGATGAAGTGCTCGCCTTTGTTTTGCAGGTGCGCAACGACTTCGTAGGAAGAGAAGAGGCGGTTGCCGTCGTTGAGATCGATGAGATCGACCAGGCTGATGACGGGAAAGCCGCAGCCTTCAGTTTTGCCCGATGGCAACGGGTAGGTGGCGTGGTTGTCGGGAATCTGCACGGAGGATCCGTCGATGAGTTGGAGCGAGATGAGTTGGGACAACTGGGTGCAAAGCACCTCGGGTGAGACCGCAACAAACCCGTCGTGTGCGTTCTGCAACAGCGCTTTCTGGCTGGTCTTGGAACGTTCACAAAAAGAGCGTGAAAAACCCAGTGAGGAAGGGTGTTAGTGTTGGAGGGAGAACACAACTTCAACGGGGCTCTCCGCATTCAAATATTCAACATCTTTTCACCGAATGTCCCCCTTAAACTAGCGCCATTTGGAATAGGCCGAAGACACAGAAGCTGAGACGCCCCGTTCCCGGAACCAGTTTAGAACCACAGATTCAGGGAAGCCTGTCGGGAACAGTTTTAAGTTCCTCGTCGCGGATTCGTTCCGGGCGCTTCTCGTTTGCGCGAACCCGTTGCAGGGATTGGGCGCATTCATTCGCCTGCTGAATGCCGAGATAAACGACCCAGGAGATAACCAGTCCGAAGGCAAAGATGGGGAAAAGAAGTATGGTCATAAGCCGGTTCAATGATTGCTGAGGGTGTGATGCAGCAGCGCCGTGCGGACGCCCGTCCAGAGCCCGAGAATGCTCGGCACCCAGAGCCCGACAAAAAGTCCTGATGGTTGATCGACCAGAAACCACAGGCCGACGCTCGCGGTCAGACTTGCAAAGGCGGCCCCCAGAAAGTATCGGTCGAGTGGTTGAAAGAGCTTTGTCGACTGAGCTTTCGGTTCAGCGGCGACGATGTGTTCGGTGATGTCAGTGGTGGCTTCGCTTTCGGTCATAGGAGGTGAGGTTGAGAGTAGGGAACCATTAGCCCTCGAACGTTTCCTGAGGGGTGGGTTACAGTAGGCCCGGAATCCGGTCTGTCAAATGAGCGGCGGACGAGAAACATGGTCCCGTCCTGACATAGGTTGACAGCTGTGAAGCTATATCCGGCATGAAGCTGGGAGTTTTCGCAATTCCGCCCGCTCGGCGGTGAATCCTCCATCGGCACCCCCCACTTTTAAGCAGATGATGTGTAGTGGTTTAGGTGGACACCAGATTCTCTTTGTTTCGGATTACTGGAAGTATGAAAGCCTCACTTCGGCGAAGATGAACGAGAAAATGGCGGAGTACAAACGCCTCAGCAAGGAGCAGGAGAGCATGCTGAAGGAACTGGTGGGGAAAGAAACCGCCAAACCGGACCCCAATCAAGTGGTCTGCAATCGACTCGATCGCTACGACTATGTCGGCAAGGACAAGCGTGAGGGGCTCGATAAGATCACCGCCAAATATCGCAAGGAAGAGCAGGACTCTATGCGGAGGCCGGGGGCATCACCTCGATGGTCAAGGAAGACCGCGACCGGCGCGATGAGCTTCGCGCTGCCAAACGGGAGGAATTGGCGACACTTCTGAGACCGGAAGAATTTTTGCAGTACGAAGTTCGCAATCCGCCCAACGCCCGATTGCTGAGCAGGGCGCTTCGAACTTGGTAGCGAAGCTGCCAATCAGGTCTGGGATCTCAAGTCCCGCGTTGAACAGCAGGCCCGAGAAATTGACAGCAATCGGGAAGTCGATCGCGATCTTAGAAAGCAACAGATCGCTCAGCTCCAAACTGAAACTGAAGCGTCCCTCCAGGAGTATCTGGGCGAGCGCGTCTTCCAGAACTACAAGGAAGGCAACGGTGCGAGTTGGTTGGACCGGCTGAACTCCACGTATTCTTCATCCAACAGCTCCGATGCGAGAAAACGGCTTGAGGAGATCCTGAAAGCCCGTGGACTACCCATACCCAAACTTCCAAGAAAGTGAGTGAAACGGATGGTGCTCGGTTGGCTCAGCTGGATGTAAGCCCAGGTAATCCATCGAGACTCTTGAGATTGTGACCCTGCTGGTATTCGAGCACTCCCTTTTGACCCTTCTGGGTGGCCCACTTGGTCAGGACATCACGGTCTTCCTGGTAATCGTAGAGTGGAACCGAGTAGCCGCAGGAGTCGCTGATGCGGTTCAGTTGAACGCGGATGATGCCTCTGGTGCCGGGGAGTTCGTCGAATTCAGGGATGAGTGATTGGTATGCCGGAGTTCCCTTCTCCAACGCTTCGCCGGTTCCCTGAAAGCGCACGATTCTGGGGCCGCCGGCAAAGGCGCAGAACATGATCACAATGCGGCCATTCTCTTTCAGATGTGCGATGGTTTCCACTCCGCTGCCGGTCAGGTCGAGGTAAGCCACCGTTGTCGGTCCCAAAATCCGAAAAGTGTCATGGGCCTTCGGCGAGCAGTTGATCAGGCCGTCACCTGCCAACGGCGCGGTAGACACAAAAAATATTCGCTGCTCGGCGATCCAGGCGGTCAGGGCACTGTCAATCTCATCAAACACTTTTCCCATGGTTTGAAAACCTATAGCCGTGACCGGTGAAACTGGGAAGCAGGTAAAGAATCCAAAAGGGACGCGCGGATACGATTGCAAGCCAGTGGCGGCGGTCAGGCGGAACCCGATGAGACCTCTACTCCGCGCTATCCGATTGGCTATTAACGAGTTATGTCAATCCGTCAGATAATATAGTTGACAATACGGAAGTATGTGTTTTTTGGGTTACCCCAACCATGAAAGCAAAAAGTAAAAGCAAATCTGCGTTCACCCTGATCGAGTTGCTGGTCGTCATCGCCATTATCGCAATTCTGGCCGGCATGTTGTTACCAGCGCTCGCCAAGGCGAAAGCCAAGGCAAGCAAGATCAAGTGTGTCAACAATCAGCGTCAGATCGCCCTGGGCTTCAAAACTTGGGCATCA
Source organism: Limisphaerales bacterium (assembly GCA_047608975.1). Taxonomy (GTDB): domain Bacteria; phylum Verrucomicrobiota; class Verrucomicrobiia; order Limisphaerales; family JAYPXF01. Next base: position 64,140 of record JBLFYM010000001.1, read on the forward strand.
GATAAGGACGACAGGTATCCGTGGGAGTTTTACCGGCGCTACCGGATTCGCTTTGTTGATCCCAACAATTACTTTGGTGGCGGTACCGGCGCCGGTTACGATTTGGATCGAAATAGTGACGCCAATAGCCAAACTCCCCGCGCTTGGACGATGTATGCGGTGGCGTCCAACGTGTTGGTGAATCCGAAGATTCTTCTCTGCCCTGGCAACCGAAGCAAAAAGAACGCGGCAGCCGCGGAGTATTCCACCAACTCGCTGACCGGTTTTTACGGGACCGGAGTCAGCCCCAATGGCCATCATCCGAACAACTGGCGGGATGATCCCCAGTATGGCCGGGGTGTTGGGTACGACAATTCAGTCTCGTACGGTATCCTGCGCTGGACTACCGGCAATATCGCACGGGGCGTGCAACAGGGAGCGTCTCCTGACCAGGTATTCGGCTACGACTTCAACGTGAATCGTTGGCGCAACCACGAGACGGTGTTTCCTCGTTTCAATCCGGTACCTGGCGGTCCGGGGCGGACATGGAACGGCACCTGGAAGGCCCGGAATACGGCTGAAAGCAAGGTTCCCTCGACCCGTAATCCGGTGATCGGCTCCTGGGGTTGGGTCGTTGGCACTGAAACTGACGAACGGTTCGCTCTCCATGAGTCGGAAGGAAACATCAGCTTTACTGATGGCGCCGTCACCGGGGTGATCAAGGAACAGCTTGCCAATATCGCCATAGCGATGCATCAGGCCGCCCGAGGACAAAAGAACGGGGCTGGCAATCTCCGGGGCTGGTTTGGCCACAACCTCTATCAGCCTTGGTAGGCCTGTCTTTTCAACAGATCGATTCTGCAAAGCGCCCTTCGGGGCGCTTTTTTTGCTGCGATTTGAACTGATGATGGACGGAATCATCACCGGAGTCTTGCGCCCCTCGTTGAATTTCCGGCAGATCTCGAGTGGGTCCTCCGAGGGGTTCGGGGCGTGCCCCGCAGAAGTGAATCGAAGACGGGAAGGAACGAGCGGGTTGTGCCGCCGAGCGGTGGTCAGATACCGGTCTTCTCTGCTCAAACAGGCGCTTACTTGTCTTTCGCGATCAGCTTTAGGATATCCGGCTTCAGCTCCGCCATCCGCTTCCGGCGGTGTTCCGGGCTGTCGTAGAACTGAAAATCGTGTTTGCGCAAATCGTAGCCCAGTTTTTCGTTCAGGCGCTTCTGGGTGAATTGCCGGTTGATCATGTGTTTGTCCGTTGCGATCAGGTCCAAGACTTCGGGGAGCGCCCACCAGGCCTCCTCACGAATCACTGCGTCTGCACCGACCAGCCGCACCGCCTCGCTTACACTATGAAGCCAGTTCAACGCCACTGGGCCGCTGCGGTGCGGATAGGTCTCGGCGAGATAATTCTCCGGGACGCTGAACCCCGGTTGGTACCATTCGCGCAGCTTTGTGATCGTCCAATCGATGTTCTTGTCGAGGTGACACAGATTGCAGGCGTTCGGGTGATTCGCCGCGATCATCTTGTCGTCGGTGGGGCTGAAGATACGATGCGTTCTCACGATGTCCTGAAGCCCTTCGTTGATCCGTGGCATATGGCAGTTCATGCAGCGGCTTCCTTCGGTGTTCGCGGCGTGGTGAGTGTGCGCCACCAGTTTTGCCTCCGGTACGAACTGCTGATGGCACTCCAGGCAACGTTGGTCATCTTCGGCGGGCGTCGATTTCCAACGGGGACCGATCGGGTCGTGTGGATCGTGGCAATGCACGCAGGAGAGGGATTCCATCGACCGGTCCGCAGCAAGTTTGGGATCGTAACAATGCCCGTTGATCGAGTCGGTAAACTCCGTCGAGTTCCAGGTATGAATCCCATTGGCATACTGTGGCCGCGTTCCGCTGTGGCATCGGCCGCAGATAAACGTGGTCGTCTTCGGGTTGCGCCGCGTCAGTGACTCCAGGTCCTCCGCGTTGGAGTGGAAATGCGGACTGACCGGAAAAAATGAGGGCAACACCGTGGAGTTCGTTGGCGTGCTATGGCGCACGTGTTCTTCAACGCCCAGGTGGCAGGCCTCACAGGTCACGCCCAGACTGACGCGATCGGTCAGGCGGATCTGCTCGATGGCACCGTCGAGGAACTTTCCGATTTCATCGTTCGACATCTGTTTGTAGTCCGCGCGCAGGCGACCGGCATGGGCATCTTTGAAATAGCCCGGCAGATCAATCGCCGAGGCGAAGGGCGTGTGTGCCGGAAAGCGCGCACCGCCCACCACCTTCAACATCCAGTCTCCAAAAGCCCAGGTGGTATGGCATTCCGAACAGGTGATATCGTAAGGCGTGTACTGCCACGTGTCGTAGGGATCGATGTCATCCTCCAGCATCATCGAGTCCCGGGCGAGGTGAACTGTGGGGACCCATTCACGGTTGCCAATCCAATAGCCGAAAGGCAGGACGTGGTCGACCGTGCCTCGCGGTTCGTCGTCGATATAGCCCTCGGCCAGGGTGCCCACATAGTACTGAAAGAAGCGGGAGCCGATCGTACGGTTCACATTATAGACCCAGCGATTGTCCCCGCGCTGCACGGTCATTAGGTAACGACCAGCCACCTTGGTGAACGTACCCGTGCCGCCTTTGTAGTTGAATTTTGCCTTGCCCGAAAAATCTCCTCGTACGGCTTCGGGCGTTGCCATGGCATTCATCCAGCGGTGGGGGTGGTCCTCCCAGTCGTCGTGATTGCTCTTGTGGCATTTCGCACAGGTCTCGGCTCCGACGTAATCCGCCTTGCGAATATTGCTGCTGCCGCCGGTGTCGAGCGCTTTTGCCACGACGTTGGTGGGCACTCCTTCCCAGTAGTAGCGAACTTCCCGCGCGGGGTCCCAGTGGTTCGCTCCGCTATCGGGCAAAAACCAACGTGCCGGCTTTTCCTGTTTTTGGGGGGCGACTGGTGCCGCCACTGTGGAGACCGCTGCGGGGCGAACAGATGTCACCGGCGCAATTTTGGGTTCTCGATTGAGGAACCAAAACGCCACCGCGCCGCAAATCGTCAGATAGAATAGCCAGACCCCGAGCGAAGGACCGCCGGCTCCATCCGGGGCGTTTTGATTGGGAGCATCTTTGTCGTCTTCGGGCATCGCAAAACTATGCTTCCTGCTGGGCGATCAGTAAAACGATTTTGCCCTTCCTCGATTCTGAACCCAGCCGCGCCCGTCCCGCCGTGAAATCCGATCAGATTAGCTTCGGCGAATTCCAAGGCGCGAAGTATCGTCTAGGCTGTTCCCGCGCAATTCGATGAGGCGGGATATCAGAAAACCTCATTCCAGAATCCTAAATACTTTCATGAAAATTCTCACCCTGATCGCCTTCGTTCTCACCGCGAGTCTTCTATCCGCCGCGGAGACGTACGAATTGAAAATCTACCATCTGAAGTCGGCGGCCGATGCCAAGTTGTGGGACGGCTGGATGTCGCATGCTGGTCTTCGGGATCTCAAGCAATCGGGGGCCACTCAAGTAGGGGCGTTCAAGGTCAAGCTGGCTGAAGATGCGGAAGACAGCCGACGTTTCGTGCTGGCGGTTTACCCCTCGACCGGTGCCATTCGTCCCTTCGCGGCAGCTGCTGTGATCCCCAGGCAAGACGACGCGGGCGCCGAGGCCTATTTGGGAACCGGACCAAAGGAAGCTCCCTACACCCGCGTGGAATCCTCATTGCTGACTGCGTTTCCGGGATTTTCCAAACTGATGGATCCGGCTGGGGACGGTGGCAAGGACCGTTACTTCGAACTCAGGACTTACGAAAATCCGAACGAAAGGGCGGCAGCCTTGAAGGTTGAAATGTTTGGCAAAGGCGGGGAGATCGCGGTTTTTAATGAAGTCGGATTGAAGTCGGTTTTCTATGGCAGCGCGCGCATCGCGCAGAATCTTCCACAACTCACCTACATGGTCGTTCACGAGAACGAAGATGCCGCCAAGCAGGCATGGAGCGGTTTTGGGGAGTCCCCGTCTTGGGCGAAGCTGAAGAAGTTACAGCGTTACAAGGGGACCGTTTCGAAGATCTACAAACACATGCTCGTTGCGCTCCCGTTCTCAGAACTGAAGTAGGATCGAGGCAGCGGACGGTTCAACGGACCGGCACGAACTTCAGCGGGTAGGTGGAATTCGACGCGTCTTGGGCGACGTAGAGGGAACCGTCCTTCGCCAGGCAGATTCCGTGCGGATGGTAGAAGGCGTGCGTGTTGTGCTGCATGGGTTGCAGTTTGCCGTCGACATATTTCGCAGGTTTGCCGCCCAGATTTGCGACGACCCTGAAATCTTGATCGAGGACGGAAACATACCCGGGATTGTTGCGCGTCTTGGGCCAGTCATCACCGAGATGGGGCACGTAGATATGGCCACGGTGAAAAACGATGTCGCGTGGATTGCCGCCGGGCATGGGGATGGTGTCGATCCACTTTCCGTCGAGCGTGAACCGTTTGATCTTCTGCTGGTCGCTGAGGCCCAGAATCAGGATGGGTTTCCTGGGGTTTTCGTAGTCGACGATTCCGCCATGCGGTCCCCAATGGGCGAGTTGCGCTTCGCCTTTGCCGAGATTGCCGCCAAAGGCGCTGAGATATTTTCCATGGCGGTCAAACCGGAGGATGAAGTCGCTGCCATAGCCGTCGGGAACGAAGATGTCGCCGTTCTTCGTGGTGATCACCTCCGCGGGTTTGAACTTGTTGGGATCGGGGTAGAGTCCGGATCCGGTGGGGCAGGGGATCGTGAGCAGCACCCGTCCATCCAGTGTGGTCTTGAATACTTTGCCGTTGGCTGAGTTGTCCGCGATGAAAAGGTATTCTTGGTCACCTTCCCGAACCAGTGTCAGCCCGTGGGCACTTTTGGCGAACCTTCCCCAGACGTCGAGCACATCGCCCTTGGCATTGAGGACCACCACGCAGTTTTTCCGGCTGCCGTTCAGAAAGTAGAGTCTGCCTTTCCCGTCCTCGACGATCGCTTTGCCGTTGCCAATGGGATATTGGCGTTTGTTTTTGCTGGCCCAGCCCGGAACGAGGCGGTAGCGAAACTCGCCTTCGCCGATTTCGAGGGGAACGGCGGCGGGTCTATACTCAGTCGAAGGGACGTGTTTGTCGTGTGCCAATGCCGTCACGCAGAGGAAGAGCAGAACGAGTCGGAACATGTTGCGAACGATGTGGGGAGGAGCGGGAGAATTCAAACCGATTCCGCGTAGCGGCGAAAAGACCGCGAGGCTGAACCTATCAACGACTGGCGTTATTGTTCTCTTCGGAGAGAATCCGCTCGTTGAGCAAATTGAGTGAGCCCATCAGCTTGCCGAGCGTCACGGGCTTGTAGAGCACGATCGAATCGTTGGTCTTGAAAAACGATTCTATCTTGGGATTGCCCTCGTAGCTGGTGACGAAGATGAAGCGATTGCAGAGTTCGGGGCGGACGCGCTCCACGGCGACGTAAAACATGTCGCCCGGCATGTGGGGCATCATGATGTCGCAGATGATCGCATCGGCAGTGCTGCTCATGATGAACTTGAGGGCGTCGACTCCGTTGGGAGCGGTTTTCACCTTGAAGCCTTCGGTCCCCAGCAACTCCTGATACATCATCGCCAGTTCCACATCGTCATCCACCACCAGAATGGTGTTGATGCGTCGGGTAGTTGGAGTTTGCAAGGAGAGTTGATCGCTCATTCGTAGCACGCTGAATAGCTGATGTGACCAAACGGAACCGAGATGCGCAATGTTAATGTCACGCTGACATCGCGCGAAATACCGGTTTCGCGCGGTCGCGATGGTAACAGAAACCAGGGCGAAATCGCCGTTGAACTATTGATTCACTCGTTTGCCTTCCTGAACGGGGCAACTGAGGTCGGCCACGATATCGTGGCTTGGCTTGTTGCCTTCTCCGCCACTGACTATGCTTCGCTTGAAGTCGGCATTGCGCGTATTGGCCGCTACTCACTTGCACATGGAAAACTTCCTCTATCTGACTTTGGGAATCGTCCTCGGCGGGGCCGTGGGCTGGCTGGCCGCGGGTCGGAAAGGAGGGGCTGGCCGCGGGGAGTTGGTTGGTGAGCTTCGTCAGCAGATCGAGCGGAAGGAGCAGGAAGTTGGCGAGATGGAACGGCGTGAAAAGGACCAGCGGGACGATCTGGCGGCCGCCCGGGAACGGCTTGTCCGGGCTGAGGCTCAACTCAAGGCGTCGCAGGACCGGCTGATTCAGCAGGAGGAGAGCCTAACCAGATCGATGGCGCAGATGCGGGAAACCTTTACCAACCTGAGCACCGAGACCCTGAAGCAGACCCAGCCGCAGATCATGCAGCTGATGGAGAAGACGATGGCGCAATATCGCACTGTCTCCCAGGGCGATATGGCTCATCGGGAGGAAGCCATTGCCACGCTGATCAAGCCGCTTGAGGAGCAGTTGAAGATCTATCAACTCCGGTTGCAACAGAGTGAGAACAATCGTTCCGAAGCTTTGGGAGATATCAAGAAGCACTTGGATGTGCTGGCTCATCAGAGCGAGACGCTTTCTTCGGAGACGCTGCAATTGCGGCGGGTGCTGAGTTCCAGTCAAGCCCGCGGCAGGTGGGGGGAGGAAACTCTTCGGCGGGTGGTGGAGGTTGCGGGTCTGAGTCAGCACTGTGAATTTCGCGAGCAGGTGAAAGGGGAGGAAGGAACTCCAGACCTGGTGGTTCAGCTTCCCGGTGAACGATTGATCCTGGTGGATTCTAAAGTTCCCGACTTTGACTTTCTGACCACTCTTGAACAGGCCGATGATCTGAAGCGCAAGGCGGCGTTGACGCTACATGCAACCAAGATGAAGGCGACGATCAAGGCTTTGGCCGATCGGGACTATCCGAAACAGTTTCCGGGTTCGCTGGATTATGTCGTCTGTTTCCTGCCCGCGGAGTCGCTTTTCAGCGCCGCGTTGGAAGGAGACCGCGATCTGATTGTCTGGGCGGCCGAGCGCCGCATTCTTCTGTCCACGCCGGCATCGTTGATCGCGTTGCTGCGTTCGGTCTCGGTGAGCTGGCAGCAGCACGAGCAGACGGTGAACGCGCGGCGGATTGCCGAGGTTGCAGAAGAGCTGTTCAGTCGGGTTGCCACTTTTACCAATCACTTCGACAACATCCGTTCCGGATTGGAACGTGCGTCCAAGGCTTACAATGAAGCGGTCGGCAGCTATGAACGTTCCGTTCGTCCCAGTGGCGAACGCTTGCTCAAGCTGGGCGTGCCCGATGCGGGGAAGGATTGGGTGCAGGGTGAAATGCTGGAAGAGTCACTGCGGCCGGTGACGACGGGGAAGAAACTGAAGTAGCCGGAGGGAGGGGAACTCCCAAGTTCAATCTCCAAAATAGGCTTCAAAACCCAAGCACCCATCAGAGAATGTCGGCGGGCTGGTGCGCTTCTGATTTTATTTGGAGATGGGGGTTTATGGCTGGCTGATTGACTCAAGTGGGCGCTCCAGATCGTGGTGTCGAAGCATTACATTCGTGTTTGCTACACTATCGCTTGTGGTCACTTGAACGAATCAGCCCGCCATCTTGGGGTTTGGATTGGGGTTTGAAGTTTGGAGCTTCGGCTGACATCGCCTGTTCATCACGGCAACGAACACCCACTGAATAAGACAGATCCGTATTTTCAATTTGGAAAGTGGCCTGGAAAACGCTATAGCAATTCTCGTGTCGACCGGAATTTGATGACCGAACCCACAGCCCCAGCCCATTCCGCGCCTGCAGGCAAGGGAGATAACGCCAATCCGGAGGAGTACGCCGCCATGGTGTTGCTGGTGGACGATCAGGTCATGGTCGCCGAAGCGATCCGTCGCAGTCTTGCGAATCAGCCGAACGTTGACTTCCATTATTGCATCGATCCGAACGAGGCAATCAGGCTGGCGATCCAGATCAAACCGACTGTCATTCTCCAAGATCTTGTCATGCCCGGGATTGACGGCCTCACGCTGGTGAGAAATTTCCGCTCAAATCCCGCGACGAAGGACATCCCGATCATCGTTCTTTCGACCAAGGAAGAGCCAACCGTAAAAGGCCAGTCCTTTGCGGCGGGGGCAAACGATTATCTGGTCAAGCTGCCGGACAAGATCGAGTTGCTGGCCCGCATCCGCTACCACACCAAGGCCTACGTCAATCAACTCCAGCGCGATGATGCGTTCCGCGCGCTGCGTGAGAGTCAGCAACAGCTGGTTGATAACAATACTCAGCTGATCTCGCTGAACCAGAAGTTTGAGGAGGCGACGCGCGCCAAGTCTGAATTCCTGGCCAACACGAGTCATGAAATCCGGACGCCGATGAACGGTATCTCGGGCATGACCGCTTTGCTGCGTGATACCGAGCTGACCAACGAGCAGCGGGATTACGTCGAAACTGTCCGCAGTTCCGCCGATGCCCTACTGACGATCATCAACGACATTCTTGATTTCTCGAAAATCGAGGCCGGTCATCTGGATCTGGAGAAGCATCCGTTCAATCTCCGCACCTGTATCGAAGAGGCGCTCGATCTGCTGGTGCCGAAGGCTCAGGAAAAGAGACTGGATCTGGTCTACGAGATGGACGAGGACGTCCCGCAGATTGTGAATGGCGACGTGACTCGTCTGCGACAGATCGTTGTGAATTTGTTGAGCAACGCCGTGAAGTTTACTTCCAAAGGAGAAGTCACGGTGTTTGTCCGGAAGGTGACCGATATCAGCGAGCATCTGAAGGACGCTCCGCCAGCCAACGAGAACGAGATCTACCTGCACATTGGAATTCGGGATACCGGGATCGGCATTCCGGCGGACAAACTCGATCGGCTTTTCAAATCGTTCAGTCAGGTCGATGCCTCGACCACGCGTCAATACGGCGGAACCGGATTGGGGCTGGCCATCTGCAAACGCCTGTCAGAATTGATGGGCGGCAAGATCTGGGTTGAAAGCTCAGCTGATGAGGGAAGCACCTTTCAGTTCATCATCCGCGCTGAGCGCTCACGCAATCAGCTTGAGAAAGCATCCAAGCTACCCGATTTTGCCGGCAAACGGGTGCTCGTTGTCGAAGACAGTGCCACCGCGCGCCGAGCTATTTCCACCGCCGCCAAAGCTGCGAACCTCATCTTGGAGGTAGCAGCCGATAGTGCAACGGCGCTGCAAATGATCGGAGGCAATGATTACGAAGCCGTGGTGCTTGATTTGCAACTGCCGGACAAGGAGGGCTTTTCCCTTGCCGGCGAGATTCGCGACCTTCCGAAAGGCAAAAATCTCCCCGTATTGCTGATGACGGACGTGCGCATCCGCTCGGATGATAAGCGCCCCGCCCAGAGCGGAATCTCGCTCTACGTCTACAAGCCGGTGCGGCCTTCGCAGTTTTACGACGCGGTGTCCCGGGCGATGGACGGACGGACCGTGGCCGAGAAGAAGGCGCCAATCAGTTCCGAGTTCGACGGCGAGATGGGCGCTCGTCTCCCGCTGAAGATTCTTTTGGCAGATGATAATCTGATCAATCAGAAGGTCGGGGTCAAGATGTTGGAGAAGCTGGGTTACCAGCCCGCCGTTGCCGCCAACGGCGTGGAGGTGTTGAAGGCACTCGATCAGCAGCCTTACGATGTAATTTTCCTCGATGTGCAGATGCCGGAGATGGATGGCTACGAAGCCTCACGTCGCATTCATCAGAAGTGGAGCGGCAGTCGTAGGCCGCTAATCATTGCCATGACGGGCAACGCGCGTGAAGGCGACCGTGAACGTTGCCTGGATGCCGGCATGGATGATTACGTGGCCAAACCGGTTCGAGTGACCGAACTGCAGGCTGTACTCGAACGCTGGGGGCGCGTGCAAATGCAAGATGGTGACGAGGGCACTGTTGACGCCGCGGAAGCCCCGGCGATGTTGGACAAAACCATTCTGGCGGAACTGCGGGACATGAAATCGAAAGGCGGTGATCCATTGCTGTGGGAGCTGATCGATCTGTTCATCAACAATTCACGGCCGCATCTCGAACAGATCAAATCCACGGATGCACCGGACAGTCAGCGCGCATTTGCGGCTCATATCTTCAGAGGTATGAGTTTGAATCTCGGGGCCAATATGCTGGGACAGCTATGTGAGGAGATTGAAGACCTTGCCAATGGCGGGAAGATGTCCGACGTAGATCCTCTGCTGCCGAAACTACAGAAGCTCTTCGACCAGACCCACGCTGAGTTCAATCAGATCTTGGTAAGCGAGCGCGGTCGCGGCGCGTAGCAGTGAAATGGAGCGCGGAATTCATTCCGCCTCAGCGCCTCAGAGCACTTGGGGAGAATCCCCGCTTCCGATCACCTCAAAGCCGGGGCGCTTGCCTATTTCAATCCGCTGAAGAACGTGATGTAGGGTTGTCCTTTCGCCTCGCGTTGGATCATCAGGGCGAGTTCCATCGCGTGGTAATCCCCCCACATCGAACTTTCCCCATTCGGAATCTTCTGGCCCGGTGCCGTGTAATCCCAGCCATTTGGACGATGGTAGATCGAATGCTGGATGAGCCCCTGATGTTTGGCATCCTCGGAGAGATATGGTTCCGAGAAGAGAGTGTCAGCGATGGTCAGGCCCGCCCGGGTGTAACGTTGTGGATTCACCACCTTGCGACCGTTCTTGGTCAGCCAACGCCCGAGTCGGAGCATCCCTTGCGCAGCGATCGCAGCGGCTGAACTGTCAACCGGTTCCCAAGGGTTGTAAGGATTGGACTTCTGATCCAGGTGACGTGGCATCCGGTGCAGGTTTGGCGCGCCGGTGTCCCACATGGGAATTCCGTCACGGCAACAATTCTCCAGATAGAAATCAGCCGTTGCCATCGCGGCCTTGAGGAAACTCATCTCGAGCAGACCCGTGCTATACTTGGCCTTTTTGCGTCCGGACTGTTCTTTCCAATGACGGCTGCTGAGGAATTCCAACTGCTCAGCAAATCCGCAGATTGACCACGCAAGTCCACGTGTCCAGGTCGAGAATGGTGAGTAGCCCTGTTGGGTGCTGGGACAGCGAAAGACCCCGTTCTTCACGTTGAAGATGGCTTCGTGCACCGTGCGTCCGCGTAGATCGTAGTCGTCGCGGCCTTCACCGTAGTAGACCGAATAGCGGGCCGTGTTCACGGCGTGTTCAGCGAGTCTCTGCAGAAGTGAAATTGGTTGGTCCTGCTCGCCCATCAGCACATGCCCCAAGGTGTGAGCTGCCCCGAGCGAACGGCACGAGCGGATGGTATCCACGAACAGTGAATGGGCGCCGTTGAACGAGTGGATGAAGCCCGTGCCATCCTCCGTATCCGTCCAACGCGATGCCTGAACCGCACCGGAAACCTTCAGCGCGAGTTCACAGAAATTGCGCTCGCCTTCATCAGCCGGAATGCGGCCCTCGTGCATGAGCCGGAGCATATTCCCGTAGGTTGAAATATTGTTGAAGCCGTGATCGTGAACCCCGATGTGGGACACATGGCTCGCCATGTGTTTGATCGTGTTCTTTCGTCCCAGATCGAGGAACTTCCGTTCATCAGTGGCATCAAATTGCAGCAGCGCGCATCCGTATTGGAAGCCTTGCGTCCACTCCGTCCAACCCCGGGTCGTGTAGCGACCCTTCACGGTGAACACCGGCGTTCCGGTACCGGGTTTCGAACTGCGCTGAATACTCAGGATCTTTTTGTCCGCCAGTTCGAAAACCTTCGTGACCTTTTTCTCAAGTCGTTTCGCCGTGATTCGATTGTCAATTCTGATCGCCATGATGTGCTGTCTTCGGGTGTCGCCTCGACGCAACCGAGATTAACTGCGGCGGGGGATTCGCAGCCAATACATTTTTCCGATTGCAATGATCGCACCCTTGGATGGCCGCGCGATCTCGAAGCGAACCTTGGAATGCCTTGGTTTACCGCCTAATCTCAGGTCGATTACCACCGTCTTTTCTGCGTCCAATACCGATCTGCCCCATGAACAAATCCAAAACTCAACTCTGCCTGGTTCTCTCCCTTGTGCTGACCGGTTCGGCAGTGGCCGCGGAATTGCCGGCGTCGCATGGTTCTCCGGTCGACTTTGAGCGGGAGATCGCCCCGATCTTTGGCAAGCATTGTCTGGAGTGCCACGGTGCAAAAAAGCAGAAAGGCGGATTGCGCTTGGACGTGGGATCGCTCGCCTTGGCGGGTGGCGATGAAGGAAAAGTAATTGTCCCGGGGAACAGCGCGGCGAGCAAGCTGGTCGAACTGGTGACGGGACTGAAAGAGGACGTCATGCCGCCCAAAGGGGAGCGGCTTGATGCAGTTCAGATTGCGAAGCTGCGCCGGTGGATCGACGACGGCGCGAAGTGGCCCGAGTCTGGGCACGCAGTCACCGTCAAATCGGATCATTGGGCGTTCCAGAAACCGGCTCGTCCGGTGGTGCCAATTTTGCCGGAGAACTCGTCCGCGAATGCAATTGACGCGTTTGTGTTACGTAAGCTCGAGGAGGCTGGGATTGCCCCTTCACCAACTGCTGATCGCAGCACATTGATCCGCCGACTTTCGCTGGATCTGATCGGGCTGCCGCCAACGCTCGGCGAAGTTGATCAGTTTCTCTCGGACTCTTCTCCAGAAGCGTATGAGCAGCTGGCAGATCGTCTGCTCGCGTCCTCCCACTTTGGTGAACGCTGGGGACGCCACTGGCTGGATCTGGCGCGCTACGCTGACAGTGATGGCTATGAGAAAGACCGGGCGCGTCCCTATGCCTATGTCTTCCGGGACTGGGTGATCAAGGCGATCAACGATGATCTGCCCTTTGATGAGTTCAGTATTCAACAACTGGCCGGCGATCTTTTGCCGGACGCTTCGATGGAGCAGAAGATTGCCACCGGGTTCCACCGTCAGACTTTGACGAACACGGAAGGGGGAACCGACAAGGAGGAGTTCCGCTGCAAATCCGTCGTTGATCGGGTGAGCACAACCGCGACCACCTGGCTGGGCGTGACGATTGGCTGTGCCGAATGTCATTCGCACAAGTATGATCCCTTCACCCAGCGCGAGTTCTACCAGTTCTTCGCCTTCTTCAATGATGCTTCGGAAAAGAACATCCCCGCCCCACAGACTGATGAACTGAAGCGATATGAATCGGCGTTGAAGAAATGGCAGGGTGAAGTCGCAACGCACCAGGCGGCCTTGGGTAAGTATGAGACCAATGATCTGCCAAAAGCCTTCGCGGGGTGGGCAAATAAGACGACCGCCCCGAAGACTCGATGGCGCATTCTGAAACCTTCAAAAGTGACCTCTGCAAATGGCGCCACTCTGAAGGCGGACAAGGCAAACGTGGTGCTTTCGTCAGGTAAGAATCCCGGGGCCGACACGTATTCCGTCGAAGCCATGCCAACGTTGAAATCGATCCGGGGCATTCGCCTGGAGGCGATCGACGATCCGAGTTCGAAGAAAGGTCCTGGGCGCTCTTCAGATGGGAACTTTGTTCTGACACGATTCGCGCTGGAGCTGGTTCTCCCCGAAGGCAAGACCCAGAAGGTGGTTCTGCAGAATCCCAAAGCCAACTTCTCGCAGAGTAAGTTCGACGTGAAGTCGAGTATTCTCGGAAAAGCCAGCACGGGCTGGGCGGTCTCGCCGCGAAAGAATGAGAACCATGTGGCGGTCTATGAGACGAAAGGGGCCGTCGCCATTCCAGAGGGAGCCACCCTTAGATTCACGCTGGAACACAAATACAAGACGACCTTTTTGCTGCAACGTTTTCGCTTGTCCGTGACGGATTCAGCGGCGCCTTTCATTCCCATCCGGTTTAATGACAAGATGTCATTGGCGTTGGCCAAGGCGCCGGCCAAACGGAGCAAGTCGGATCGTAAGCTGTTGTTGGCATACTTTCGCGACTCGATCGACAAGCCGCATGCGGCATTGAAAAAGAAGGTCGGCGATCATACTGCCAAAAAGCCGAAGTATCCCCCGACCTTCGCGGCCGCGATCGTGCGCGAAGCAAAAGGTCGGCAGACGCAGATTCACAAACGGGGCAATTTCATGGACAAGGGGGACAAGGTGGATCCGATGACGCCCGCAGTGTTGCATCCGCTCAAGCCGCGCGATAAACGCGCGGATCGATTGGATTTGGCCCGGTGGCTGTTTGCCGCTGACAACCCGCTGACCGGGCGGGTCTCGGTGAATCACGTCTGGAAGCATCTGTTCGGGAGGGGACTGGTGAATACCGTGGATGATTTCGGGACGCGCGGTGAGTCACCGTCCCATCCGGAGTTGCTCGATTGGTTGGCCACCGAGTTCCCACGACTGGGCTGGAGTCGCAAGGCACTCATCAAGACGATTGTGATGTCCGCCACCTACCGTCAATCCTCGCAGCAGCGGCCGGAATTGCTGGAGCGCGATCCGCGGAATGTTTTGCTCGCCCGTCAAAGCCGTCTTCGTTTGTCCGCGGAAGTGGTAAGGGACTCGTATCTCGCCGCCAGCGGGTTGCTGACACGGAAGATTGGTGGTCCGAGCATTCGCCCACCGCTGCCGAAGGACATCGCCGCGCTGGGATACGCGAACAGCGTCAAATGGGCCGAGAGCAAGGGCGCGGAGAAATATCGGCGCGGACTCTACATATTCTTCCAACGTTCCGTTCCCTATCCCATGTTGCTCACCTTTGACGCGCCGGATTCCACTTCGATCTGCACCGCACGCGAACGGTCAAATACACCTCTGCAGGCGCTGACACTTCTGAACGATCCGGTGTTCTTCGAATGTGCGCGGGCGCTGGGCAAACGGATCGATTCAGAAATTGATTCAGCCGACCACGTCGCAAAGCTTCGTCACGGCTTCAAGCTCTGCACTGCACGGGAACCGTCGGCGGCTGAGTTGGCTCGACTTGAACAGATGTTTGACCGCCAACTTTCACTGACCAAATCGAATCCAGAATTGGCCGCCCTGGCGCTGGGGGAGAAACCGACCGCAGCGAATCTGGCTGAGCGTGCGACCCTCGTTGCCTTGAGTCGGGTGATGCTCAACCTGGATGAATTTATTACCCGTGAGTAAGCCATGAATCCGAATATCTCTCCGCAGGAAACCATCGATCTCACGCGCCGCGACTTTCTCGCGACCACCGGCATGGGCACGCTTGCCTTGGCCAATCTGTTGCTCAAGGACGGGCTTATCGCTCCGGGCGCGATGGCAGCGGGCCGGTCGGATCCGCTCGCGCCGCGGCAACCGCATCTCCCCCCGAAAGCGAAGAACTGTATCCTGATCTATTTCGAAGGTGCGCCGAGTCACGTGGATCTCTTTGATCCAAAGCCGAAGTTGAACGAGATGGATGGCAAAGCCTTGCCGGATGAGATGTTGGAGAAAGTGCGCTTCGCGTTCATCAAAAAGGAAAGTGTCCGCCTGATGGGCTCGCCGCGGAAGTTTACGAAGTATGGGCAGTGCGGCATGGATCTCAGTGACTTGCTGCCGCATCTCGGTGGCGTGGCGGATGAGATTGCCTGGCTGCGGGGAATGCATACGACTCAGTTCAACCATCATCCCGGCCAGTTGCTGATGAATAGTGGTTCGCCGCTCTTTGGTCGGCCGACGATGGGTGCGTGGTTAAACTACGGATTGGGGAGTGAGTCCGAAGATTTGCCGGGTTACGTGGTGCTGACCGCCGGACGAGGATCGAGTGGCGGATCGAGTGCCTGGTCGAGTGGCTTCTTGCCGACGAGTTATGCCGGTGTGCTGTTTCGCAATAGCGGTGATCCGGTACTGAATCTCTCCAACCCGCCGGGATTCACGAAGGAGATGCAGCATCTCGGTTTGGATGCGATTGGTGATCTGAACAAGCTCCGCTTCAAGCACGTCGCCGACCCCGAGATCTCATCGCGGATTGCGGCTTACGAATTGGCGGGGAGGATGCAGGCGTCGGCTCCAGAACTGATGGATCTGTCCGGTGAATCCGAGACGACCAAGGAAGCCTACGGTCTCAACCGCACGACGCCGAACACCAAGAACCGGGGTGGGGGAGCCGGGACTTACGAAACCTTCGCGCGCAACTGCCTACTCGCGCGCCGACTGGTTGAACGCGGCACGCGCTGCGTGACTCTGCTGCACGCCTCATGGGATCACCATAGCAACCTCGATAACGAACTGCCGTTCTGCGCGGGAATGTGCGATCAGCCAATTGCCGCCCTCATCAACGATCTCAAGATGCGCGGAATGCTGGATGAGACCATGGTGATTTGGGCTTCAGAATTTGGCCGTACGCCGCTGGGTGAGAATCGGAGCACTCGCGGGGGCGTCACCGGGCGCGATCATCATCCGTATGCGTTCACGACCTGGGCGGCAGGCGGTGGGCTCAAGGGTGGTGAGATCGTCGGTGAAACGGACGATCTGGGTTGGGGCGTCACGAAGGATCCGATCACGCCTCACGATCTTCATGCGACCGTACTGAATCAGTTTGGGTTCAACGCCGAGGAACTGACGTATCGGTTTCAGGGGTTGGACTTCCGTCTGACCGGATTCGAAGGCGCGAATATCATCAAACAGATTGTTTGATGACGATCAGAGGGACTCTGGCTTCCAGAATTGGCAGTTACCTTCGTTCGTTCGCGTAGCTCTCAAACTTCTCACGGATCTCATCGCGAACCCGCCGGAAACACGCCCTCGTTTCCTGTTCGTTTCCTTCGAACTTCGCCGGGTCGTCGAAGGGCCAGTGAAAGCGGTTTACCTGGCCGGGATACACCGGGCAGGCCTGGTCAGCGTTTCCGCAGACCGTGATCACTGTGTCGATCTCCTGATCCAGAAACTCGTTCATGTGCTTGGAACTGTGCGCACTGATATCGATATCGATTTCCTTTAGTGCTTCGATAGCCATGGGATGAACGTAGCCGGCAGGATTTGAGCCGGCGCTATGCACGTCGAGAAAACCTTCGCCAGCCTGGCGCAGAATCCCTTCGGCCATGTGGCTGCGACAGGAGTTTCCAGTGCAGAGAATCAGAACTTTAGGCAGCATGCGTGAGCTTGAAATGTCGATCTCGGTTTGGCCAGCCGGAAGCGGAGTTGAGGCGAAACTCCAAACTCCAGTGGAGAACGCGCGGAAAGTCTCGGATTGGAGATTGGAGCTTTAAACCCGCCCCGACATTCGTCAGTTCTCCCGCATATAGAGCTGCGCATTCTCCGCCTTTTCGGCGTGGGAAGTGCCGGGGTAGCGACGGATGATGCGATCGAGGGTTAGTCGGGCGGCGTCCGTGTCGCGCGCCACCCGGGATTGCCAGTCGGCGATCATGTGAAGCCAGCGGCAGCAGTCATCCTTGGTGGTGCCGCGACCTCCGATCATCTTTTCCACTTCATCGATGGCGCAGGGGAGGTTGTTGTAATGCTCGAGATAGATGAGTGCGAGCTGCTCCCGGGTATCCCAATCGTTCGGATGCTCGTTGAGGTGAGCGGTGAACTGCTCGGCCTGTTCTTCCGGATCGATCTGTTCGCGCTGGATCTGAACGGTTCCACCTTTCAACCCGATGTCTCGTTCGTATTCTGGCAGGACCTTTCCCTTCGGTTGATCTGCTGCTTCGAGCGTTTCACGATCCACCATCTTCGCGATCCGTTGTTCGGCGCTGATGGCGGCTTTGCTGCCGTAGGCCTTTTCAACAATCTGTTCCAGGCATTCGACCGCCGCGTCCGGATCCTTGCCATACTTCAAATGCCAGTCCACCAGAGTGTTTAGTGCGTAGATCATTTGTTTTTTACTCACCTTGCGTTTACGGGCGACCACGCTTTGGATGAGGGCAGCGGCGACGGGAAGCTGGTCCATGTCTTCGGCCTGGATGCTGGCGATGAGCATGTAGCAATCGAAGTCGTGTTTGAATTGTTTGAGCTGGGCCTGAGCTTCGTCGAGCGCTTCCTCGTAGCGTCCCTGCTTACGTAGGGCTTCGGCTTTGGAGAGGCGGGCGGTCTTATCAACTTTTCCGCCCCTGTCCATTCCGCTCGTGAAAATGTTGCTGAGCATTTCGGCTGTTTCACCTCCCCAAAGGAGCAGATAAAGAAGTGCGATGCCGATTGAGTAGAGCAACCCGTAAGGTGGCTTCTTTTGCGCCTTTATGAACCACATCGTCACGAACACGGTGAGACCTATTTTGATCAGGAAATGGAGTTTGTTGTCCGCGTTTAGAAACAGTTTGAGAAGCACCCACGCGGCGAGCGTGTAGCCAGCGTAGGTGAGGGCCTGATCTTGGGTGATCTTGGCAAGTAGGAGGGACTCAGGTGACATTGACCAGTGGGTTAAACCGAGAAATATCGGCGAGGTCGAGTTCGATCGCCGGATTCTTCAGATGCCGGGGTACAAAAAAACCGGGGCAGCCAGTCTGAGGAAGACTGCAACCGCCCCGGGGAGGTTTCAGAAACGAGGCACACATGTAGGATAGGAGGGTTCCCCGGAGTGGACTGTGCCGACCCAAACCGGAAAGTGAAACAGCCTCAAAAGAGCGTAATGCGCTTCATCGGCCAAATTCGTATCCTGCGATGGGATGAATAGACAACGGATTCTAATAAACGTCAAGTGTGATTATGAAATATTAATAAATGTAATCTTCCTGTAACATTTCGAGGCTCCGGTAGACGTCTCTTAAGTTGTTGATATTGAGTGATTTAGGTCAATCTCCGAACAATCGTTTTAGTTCGTCGCGCGCTTTGGATGCGCGATCATCTCCAGTGGCGGCTCCCTTAAACTCACGTTTCGCCAACTCGAACCACTCGCAAAACGTGCCCATGTTCTTTTCCTGAACCGGTTCCGCCCGGCGATCCCGGCACTGTTGGGCGATGTTCGGGTCGTAGTTCAGGCAGTTCAGACAGACCCGGAGGTCGCTACGGCAGCTTGGGCACTGTTCGCCGCGACCGGGTTGTCCGCTGATCGTCCATTCGGTTCCACATTTCCAGCAATGTCGATTCATCGGGGGAGTTTAGCGAAGGTGAATGCGAGAGGCCACTTTGAGTTGGTTTATCAGTTCTGAGGCGGCCGCTGGACGGGTGAACAAGTTTTTCTTTCGACACCGATGTGGGGCGCGCAAAATCGGGGATGGATTACTCGGAACTTCTGGATGCGACGATCGATCATCTGGAGGAACAACAGGCGCGCGGGCAACGCTACGTCGATGTTGCGGACGCGACATTGGAGGCGCTCAATCGCCCGGTTCACAGTCCTGAGGCACCTGCTCGTCAGCAGAACACGGAGCGGGAGCGGCCGGGGGCGACGCGGCCGAGTTCGCGAGTTGGTTTCCAGCCGGCTCCGGTACCTCCCCCGGAGGTTCCCAAAGTTGATCTGTTCGTTTACGACCGGTCCAAGCCGCTTAGCCGGGAGGAAAAGGAGAATGCCATGGCAGATCTGCGCTCGCGCGCCATGCAATGCGTCAAATGTGACCAACTCGTTCGATCCCGTCAGAATGTCGTCTTTGGTGTCGGCAATATTCACACCGACCTGATGTTCATCGGAGAGGCTCCCGGGATGGATGAGGATCAGGCGGGTGAACCGTTTGTCGGTAAGGCCGGGCAACTGCTGAACAAGGTGCTTCAGACCATGGGATTGCAGCGGGAGAATATCTACATCGGCAATGTGCTCAAATGCCGCCCGGATACGCCCGGGCAGCGCTACGGAAATCGCAAACCCACACCGACGGAGATGAATACCTGCCTGCCCTATCTCCAAGCGCAGATTGATATCATCAGGCCCAAGGTGATTGTTTGTCTCGGGGGCACGGCGGTCGAAGGTCTGTTTGGCAAAGCCCAGACGGGTATCATGAAATTGCGAGGGAACTGGATGACCTTCCGGGATATTCCCACCATGCCCACTTACCATCCTTCCTATCTTCTGCGCAATCAGGCGATCACCGAGAAGCGCAAACTTTGGGAAGACATGCTCCAGGTCATGGAGCGTCTGGAGATTTCAGTGACGGACAAACACCGCGGTTTCTTCTTGAAGGGCTGAGTCCCGAAGACAGTTTACGTTGGCGGTGGTTCGTCCTTGCCTTCGAACCACTGAGGGAATTCATGTTTTTGCATGCTGCCGAATTCCATCAGCTGGAGAACTTCGATTGCTTCCGCCAAGCCTGGATAGATGAAACCATACTCCTTCTGCATCGGTCCCCCTTTGGAGCCGTCATGCGTGGTGGTGTTGCCGTAGAGGAATTTGATCTGAGTGGGAATTTGATCGACAAGCGCGCTTTTGAATTTCAGGGCAGCACCCCGGCCGGAACAGTTTCGAAAAACGATGAGCGCGATGTCCGATTGGGTGAATGAGAGAAGTCCGCGGTTTTCGGAGGCCAGATCTGCGATGAGTCCCAGTCTCTTTTGAAGTTGTTCAGGATCGAGTCCCAATACTTGGATCACCACAATCTCAACTTTGACCAGGCGTAGGGAGTCGTAGCCCGAGTCTGCCGCTGACGGTGATGATTTTCTCCCCAGAAGGTTCTTCAGAAACTCGATCATCCCGGCAGCAATATGCCTTTTCCGACCGGGACACGGCGAGCGCGAGTTTACATCGCTGACCGAGGCGGGTTAGGATCACGGCGATGAAAGGGTTCAAGGCAATTGCCGCGATGTCGCGTAACCGGGTCATCGGTGATGGGAACACGATTCCCTGGCATTTGCCGGAAGATTTCAAATGGTTCAAACAGCAGACGACCGGTCACATCGTGCTGATGGGGCGAAAGACCTTTGAAAGTATTGGTCGACCGCTGCCAAACCGGAGAAACCTGGTGCTGACGCGGCATCCGAAAAAGCTGATTCACGATAACGAAGGGATCTTTGGCCAGTTCAAGGAATGGCGGGGCGGCAAAGCGGTGGCGGAACATTTGAAGCGTCCCTATCAACTCTTCATTCCCAAGGTGAAGGCTCGTGGCGCGCAGGATCTGTTGGTGTTCAAATCAATGGAGTTCATCGATCCGGACGAATTCGAATGTGAGGTGTTTGTCGCGGGCGGTGCCCAGATTTATGAGCAGTTTCTGCCCCGCTGCACGGATCTTTACCTGACGGTGGTGAAACGCGAAGTGGCGGGAGATGCGTTATTCCCGGCGTTTGAGGACCAGTTTGAACTCGAGGCGATCCTGCGTGAGGAGGAGGAGTTCGAGATCCGTCATTATCGGAATTCGTCTTTGAACACCTGACGTCGGTTCTGTTTCTATTCCCCGGCGCTGCGCGCCATTAATGTCACCCATTCTAAAATCATCCGGCGCAATGGCGATAGCGACTCTGTTGAGTCGGGTGCTGGGAATGGTGAGGGTGATTCTCTACGCGCGATTCATGGGAACCGGCGCCGTGGCCGGAGCTTTTGCACTGGCATTCGCAGTTCCGAATCTCTTTCGGCGATTGTTGGGGGAGGGGGCGTTGACGGCGGCGTTCGTTCCGCTGTTCAAGAGCACGGAAAAGAAGGAGGGAGAAGCCGCGATGTGGCGCGTGGCGAACGTGGTGATCTGCGGATTGCTGATTGTTTCGGCCGGGATTGTTCTGATCGTCTGGGGAGGGATCTCGATTGCGCTGACTTTCGGCGGATTTGACGGTCGGCTCCGTCTCGTTCTGGAACTGGTGCAGGTCATGTTTCCCTACATGCTGCTGGTCTGTGTGGCGGCGATCTTCATGGGGATACTCAATTCGCGCGGCCACTTCTTTCTGCCCGCGCTCGGCGCGACCTTGCTGAATCTCGTAATGATTCCCACCGTGTTGTTTGTCGCGCCGCGTTGGGGCGTCGTGCTGGAAGATCAGATCTTTGCGCTCGCTTATGGCGTGTTGGTGGCAGGAGTGATTCAGGCGACGTTCATGATACCGGCCTTGCGTCGGGAAGGCTTTCGATTCATCTGGATCAAACCGTTTGGGGATCCGGTCGTGAAAGAGATCTGGGGACGGATGCTGCCGGGGCTGCTCGGGGTCGCCGCGTTTCAGATCAACGTTCTGCTGACGGGCATTATTGCCGGGATGGTGGACTTCGAAATCAACGCCGCGTTTGAATTCGCGGTGCGGCTGTTCGAGCTGCCGCAGGGACTGTTCGGAGTGTCGCTGGCCACGGTGATGCTGCCGATGCTGTCGGGACTTGCTGCGGAGAACAAGACGACGGAGTTCAAGGCCACGCTGAATCAGGGACTGGGTTACATCGTATTTGTGAACGCGTTGATGGGCGTGCTCCTGATCGTTTTGGCGGAACCGATGGTGCGGCTGCTTTTTGAGGGCGGGAAATTCACGGAGGAATCAACCGTCGCGGTGGCGTCCGTGTTGGTCTGGCTCGGGGCGGCACTGGTCCCTTACTCGATGAACTCCATTCTCACCCGCGCTTTTTTCGCGCTGGGCGAATACCGGATTCCGATGCGAATTACCGCCTTCTGCCTCGCACTGAATCTCGTGTTGGTCATGTCGCTGATCTGGCCGGGCAAACCGGCGGCCCCGGCGATGGCAAATTTTGCCACCACGGCGCTGAACACGGTGCTGTTGCTCTTCGCGCTGCGCCGCAAGCTAGGCCGGCTCGGGTTGTTGTCGCTCACCGCGATGGTGATCCAGGTGATCTGCGCGGTGGCGATGGCCGGAGCAGTCTGTTTGTTCCTCTATGGCTGGTGGGATCACCGCTTCGGCCATGCGACCCTGTGGCTGCAAATCGGTGAAGTGTTCGTGCCCGCCGGTTTGGCAACCTTGGCCTACATCCTGTTCGCCGGTTCACTCAAGATGGGAGTGATGAAGGAGCTCGTGGCGATGCTCCGGAAGCGCAAAGCTGTGGCGCAAACCGATAAGTCGGATTAATCGGCCCGATCATTGCTTATAGAACGAATAATGCCTGTTGCAACTGAGTCTCAATTGCCATAACTTCCAAAACCGTGACCGATACGAACGAACTTTATCCCGTAGAAGGCTGTGAAAAGCCCGAACTTTGCCCGCTTGATGCGGTCAAGGCGGGCACATTCGTTCGGATCAAGGAGCTTTCCGGATCGCCCGAAATTTCATCAAGATTGCGTGAAATGGGTTTCTGTGAGGAACAACGCGTGAAATTGCTCATGAAACACACAAATATTGTGTGTCAGGTGTGCAATGCCCGCCTCGGGATCAGTGCCCAGCTCGCCAAGACCATCCTTGTTCAACCCATCTCCGGCGGCCGTCGGCGGGCCGCCTGAACCATGGCAGACGAAGGCACACCGCTGACCTCACTGGAGGTTGGGGTCAAAGCGACCGTGGTTCGCATCGGAGTTTCCCCCGCCGACAAACCCCGTCTCATGGAGATGGGGGTTCTCAACGGGTCCAAGGTCGAGCTCATTCGCTTCGCGCCCCTTGGCGATCCCGTCGAGATCAAGGTTCGCGGTTACAATCTGAGTCTGCGCAAAGATGAGGCGGACAAGATCTTCGTTCGCCCCGCATAAAAATTCATGTCATCCACCGACGGAAAAAAGTCGACCTCGGATATTTCATACGTCGCACTCACCGGGAATCCGAACTGCGGAAAGACCACGATCTTCAATTCCCTCACCGGCCTGCGGGCCAAAGTCGGGAATTACGCCGGCGTCACCGTTGAGCGGAAGGAAGGGAAGCTTCGCGGAGTCGATCGGTCGGATATCATGATCATCGATCTACCGGGGACGTACAGTCTGAGCCCCAAGTCGATCGACGAACAAATTTCACGAGACATCCTGTTTCATCGCTTGGACGAAGTTCCGGCTCCGACGGCAGTCGTCGTGGTGATCGATGGATCCAATCTGGAGCGGAATCTTTACTACGCCACGCAGGTCATCGAGCTGGGGTATCCGACTCTCATCGCGTTGAACATGATGGATGTGGCCGAGCAAAACGGTCACACCATCGATGAGAAGAAATTGGCACAGGAACTCGGTGTCGAGATCGTGCCCATGGTGGCCAACGAGAACGAGGGGATGAACGCTCTGCGCGATAAGATCGCTGAAGTGCTGAAGTCATCAACCGCGGCACCGAAGGAGTTTGCCGAGTTGCCCGAACCGTTCGCAAAAGAACGGGCCGCCATCGCCGAACAGCTGGAAGGCGAATTCAAGCAGCGCCACACCTCCGCAGTTGCCGAGGCGCTCCTGGTTTTATCCGACGAGAAGGCGGAGGCAACGCACAGCGAGCGGTACCCGGCGGCGATCCAAAGTGCGATCAAATCCGGCCGTGAGCGTCTGGATCAGGCGGGGATCGATTGGCGTTGTGCCGCGATCGAGGCGCGTTACGCGAGGATCGGTGAGATTCACGACGCCTGTGTCGAAGAGGAGATGGAGTTCAAGGAGACCTACAGTGACAAGCTGGATCAGGTCTTGACGCACAAGGTTTGGGGCCTGGCAATCTTCGTCGCAATCATGGCGGCGATGTTCCAAGGGATCTTCACGATCTCCGAATGGCCGATGAACTGGCTGGAATCGGGTGTCGGAATGCTCGGGAATGTGGTCGGCGGCTTTATGCCGGAAGGGGACCTGCGTAGTCTGCTGGTGGACGGCGTTATCATGGGAGTAGGGGCGGTGGTTGTCTTTCTGCCGCAGATCTGTCTGCTGTTTCTCTTTATCGGAATTCTCGAAGACACGGGTTACATGTCGCGTGCGGCATTCCTGATGGACCGCCTGATGAGCAAGGTCGGGTTGCATGGAAAAAGCTTCATTCCGATGCTCAGTTCCTTCGGTTGCGCCATTCCGGGAATCATGGCGACGCGGACAATTGAAAACCCCAAGGACCGATTGGTTACCATTCTCGTCGCCCCACTGATGAGCTGCTCAGCACGGTTGCCGGTCTATACCGTGCTTATCGCCGCCTGTGTGCCGGATATCCGGGTGGGCGGAATGGGGCTTCAGGGATTGACGATGCTCGCGATGTATCTGCTCGGAATTATCGTGGCGTTGCTGATGGCGTGGCTGTTCAAGAAGACGCTGCTAAAGGGGGACGTTCCGATGCTGATCATGGAATTGCCGCCGTATAAGAAACCGGTGGCGCTGGCCTTGCTGCGGCACATGTGGGAACGCTCCAAAATATTTCTGAGACGCGCCGGCACGGTGATTCTTGGAATCAGTATCTTGCTTTGGTTCCTCGCGACCTATCCGCGGAACTCGGCGATCGACGAACGCTTCGCCGAGGAGCGCGCAACCACGGTGCAGCAGGCCTACTCCGGGCTGAGCAATGATGACGTCGATTCAAAGATCGATGAACTCGCAGCACTGCACTCCAAAGAAGGTTCTCCCGTGACGGCTCCAACCGAGATAGATTCGAAAGTCTGGGAGGAATTGGCTGCGCTCAACAAGGCCGAGTCCGGTGAGAAACTACGCACAAGCTTTGCCGGTCGTTTGGGCCAGTTGATCGAACCGGTGATCAAGCCGCTGGGCATGGATTGGAAGATCGGCATCGGATTGGTCGCATCATTTGCAGCCCGAGAGGTTTTTGTGAGCACGATGTCCACCGTCTACAATGTTGGCGAAGTGGATGATTCCGATTCGGGAACGCGAACCTTGGCGCAGACCCTTCGCGAGCAGACCTGGCCGGACGGCTCACCGATTTACACCACCCTGGTGGCGGTCACGCTCATGGTGTTCTACGTCTTCGCGATGCAATGCGTGAGCACCATCGCGGTGGTGCGACGCGAAACCAACGGCTGGAAATGGCCAATCTTCCAATTCGTCTACATGACCGCGTTGGCTTACGTCTTGGCGTTGATCACCTACCACGGCGGGAAGCTGCTTGGTTGGGGGTAGCGCGAGAAGAACTTTAAACCGCTAGCCCCATTTAAGAGGGGGCTGCGATCATTCATTCCCGATAGGATTTCCGTTTGCCCCTCACTCCGCCGCAAGGCTGGCGCAGACGAGTTCACGGTCGTTCCGGGCGAACACGTGTTTGTAGGCGTAAGCGGGATGGGACCAGACGACCAGTCGGCGGCGAAGTTGTTTTGGAGTGGGATCGATCAGTTTCGCGCGGCTGATCTCGTTGAAGCCGCCGGGTGAAAGTTCCGCGATGATCAATTCGCCGGCTTCGTTGAACATCCACGTCTTGGAGCCGTTCTGCACAAAGTGAATCGTGGACCAGCGATCCTGGGGAGTGGCAGTCTTGTCCTCCCAGATTCGCTTGCCGGTGCGAAGTTCCAGACAACGGAGTTCGCCATAGCTGTCCACCCCGTAGATGTAGTCGCCGAGCAGAGTAGGGGTGGAGATGATGGAGTGCAGCGCCTCGGTGCTGCGTTCGCTCTTGCCGCGTCGTCGCCAAACCTCGCGCACTTTCATCGATTTGGCATTGGGCTTGAGCATGAGCGAACCATCGTAGAAGCCAGTGAAGTAGAGCAGGTCCAGATGCTGGATCGGAGTTGCGATTCCGAGCGGTATTTTGCGTGCTTTGAAAGGGAATTCCCAATGTGGCTTGCCGGTCTGGGGGGCCAGTCCAACGATTTGGTCACCGGTCCAGAACACGAGGGCTTTTTTGCCGGCCTGATTGATCATCGTAGGTGCGGCGTAGTTCGCCCGATCGTCCAGAGCTCGCCAGGCCTCTTTGCCTGAACGCTTGTCGAAGGCCACGACGCAGGCGCCTTTGCCACCGATCATTGCGATGACGAGATCACCATCGACGATCGGCGAGGAGGCAATCCCCCAGATGGGGAGTTTGATCTCGTACTCTTCGAAGCAATCGTGCTTCCAGATCACCTTGCCGGTCTTGGCGTCCAAACAGTGAAAGTCTCCCTTGGCTCCGAGCGCGTAGGCGCGTCCGTCATCGATGGTCACGGCGGCCCGGGGGCCGGCCGGGTAACTCACGTTGCGGTAGCTCACCGGGTATTCATGGGTCCACAGCATTTTGCCGGTCTTGAAATCGACGCAATGCACACGTTCGAGTTCGGGATCCTCCACCCGATCTGTCACATAGACGCGACCATCGGCCACCGTGGGAGCCGAGTAGCCGCCACCGATGGGAACGCTCCAACGGCGCGCGATCTGTTTTTTGGGGAATGCCTCGATGATTCCGGTTTCCTTCCAGACGCCGTCCCGGTTGGGACCGCGCCATTGTGGCCAATCGTCGGCGTGAACCGGGATGGCGATACACAGGAAGAGGAGAATTTGGAGTCGTTGCATGCGTTTCTCACGCTGAAGCGTGGAGGTTGTTCCGTCAATCAGATGATCTTGGAACTCGGGCTTGGGATTCGTTGCGGGACGCCTCTGGTTTCCAAAATCACGTGTTCTGTGGCCCGAGTGCGCAGTGAATAGCGGCCGGGGACAGCCACAGTCCAAGACGCTGTCGCGTTCGCGGATGCCCCGAATTGTGCCCAAACGGGTCTCTCAGTTGGGGGCGGCTACCTTTTCGATGACGTGAACGGGGTGTTCGTCGAGGAGGTTGAAATGGATCCCCTTGATTTTCTTCGGATCGAAGAAGTTGACGCCGGCGTAGAAATAGATGGGGGCGATGATGGCTTCGTCGTGGATGATCATCGACTCGGCCTGCTGCAACAGCTCGCGGCGTTTGGCGGTGTCCGTCTGAAGATTGGCGCTACGCATGATCTGATCGTACTTCGCATTCTTCCAGCCGGTGCGGTTGTTGCCATTGTTGCTCATGAACAGGTCGAGGAAGGTGTTGGCGTCGTTGTAATCTCCGATCCAGCTGCTGCGGCTGATATCGAAGTTCAGCTGGGACTGTTCGTTGAGATAGACCTTCCACTCGCTCTGTCTGATTTCCATCTTGATACCGAGTTCCTTCTTCCACATCGCCTGTAGCTCCACCGAGATCTGCGCGTCGATCGGTGCGTTGTTCATAAGGTAGGTGAAGGTGGGAAATCCTTTTCCATCCGGGTAACCGGCTTCGGCGAGGAGCTTGCGCGCACGTTCAGGATTGTGCGGCAAGCCGGCCGGGGATTCGTAATCAGCTGTGCCTTTGGGGACAAAATGTTCGGCGACCTGCTCGCCGGCCTTCGTGATGTTGTTAACCAGTCGCTGCCGGTCGATTGCCATGGTGAGGGCTTGTCGGACGCGGACGTCATCGAACGGTTTGCGGGTGGTGTTGAATCGAAAGAAGTAAGACCCGAGATAGCCGAAGGTATGGCAGTCCGGCCGTTTGCGGAGCACGTCCATGAGCGAGGATGGGATGAGGCTTTTGTCCCAGATGATGTCGGCAGCGCCGGTGTCGTAGAGATTGAGGGCAGTGGTCGGAAATTTCATGGGGATGAAATCGACGACCTGACATGGAGGTAGCTTGCCGGACCAGTGGCGTGGGTTCGCGCGGACGCGGACACGGTCATTGAGCTTCCAGAAGTCGAGCATGTAGGGGCCGCTGACGGGAACAGGATGTTCGATGGTCCAGCGGTCACCATGCTTTTCGATCCAGAATCGCGGGACAACCGCCAACGTGGGGAAGGCGCATAGATCGAGGAAGAATGCGGTCGGAGCATTGAGCTCGACCGCCAGTGTGTGGGCGTCAATCGTGTAAACGGCGACGTCTTTCGCGGTGTATTTTCGACCGGTGTCGGGATCGGATTTTCCGGTGTTGAAATTTTCTGCGTTCTTTACGAAATACAGCTGCCCGGCGTAGTCCGCGGCGGTCATCGGATCGAGGACCCGTTGCCACGAATACACAACGTCAGCGGAGGTGATGGGGGTGCCGTTGGACCATACGGCGTTCTTCCGCAGGTAAAATGTGTAGCGTTTCCCGTCGTCAGAGATTTCCCAACGCTCCGCGAGCGCCGGTTCGGCCCGGGCGGTTTCGGCCTTCAGTCGGGTCAATCCCTCGAACAGGCCACGGACGATTCGGGAATCGGAAATGCTGGTGATGAGCGCGGGATCGAGTGTTTCTGGTTCAGATCCGTTAATGATGCGCAGATCTGCCGGTGGGACTGGTTCGCGGCAGCCGGTTGCGAGGAGACAGAGGGCGGGGAGGAGGAGGGCAAGCTTCAAGTAAGCCTCAATCTTCAAGCTCCACTCTGAACGCGCGTGGGTGTGCGGAGGGGAGCTGGCTTCACGCCCCTGGGTTGAGGCTTGAAGCGTACATGAAGTTTTGGATTTGAGGCTTGGAGCTTTCAGACGCCTTGAATTCCTACGAATGACGCTGAACCGCAAACAAAAAACGCCCGCGATTCGATTTCTCGATTCGTGGGCGCTTGAAAGAGAAGGTTATCAGTTCTTCTTGGCCGGGGGCACGACAACCGCATTCGTGGCTGCCTTCACTGCGTTGGTGGCAGTGGTCAGCACCTTGGTGGCCGCGGTGTCCGCCGAGACCTTCACGTTGTCGATGATGGACTGCAGCGTGGCGTTCTCGCCGGACTTCACGGCGTTTGCTGCGTTGGTGATCAGAATCGTGTTGGTGATGGCGTTGGTCACCGGGGTGACGTTCTGGGAACCAAATCCAACGTTCGTGACTCCTGGAGTCACTGTTGCGTTGGTGACTGCTGCGTTGGAGCTGGCCAAGCCGGTTGCGGGCAGCTGAATGGGACCGGCCGTCCCGCTCTCGGAGGCCAGTTGGTCGCGCACGGCGCTGTTACCCTTGCGGTTACCGGAGTTGAGCACGGAGAGGAGCAGGGCCAGACAGAGAAACAGAACTGTGCCCCATTTGGTCAGTTTCGTCATGGTGTTGCCAGCTCCCGCCCCGAAAAGGGCATCCGCGCCGGCGCCACCAAAGGAAGAGCCCATGCCGGCGTCCTTCTTGGGTAGCTGCACGAGGATCAGGAGAATCAACAACAGGCAGTTGAAGAACAGGACGATACTTAGGAATCCAATCAGGTAGCTCATTTTAAGTCTTTCTTAGTCGAGGCAGTTCTTGACGATGTCCGAGAAGCTGCGGACTTCCAGGGCGGCGCCTCCTACGAGGGCACCATCAATGTCGGGTTGACCCAACAGCTCACGGGCGTTGTTGGGCTTCACGCTGCCGCCGTATTGAATGCGGACGCGTTTGGCGATTGCTTCGCCGAAAAGTTCAACGAGCACGCCGCGAATAAAGGCGTGGACGGCCTGGGCCTGTTCCGCACTGGCGGTCTTGCCGGTGCCGATCGCCCAGACGGGTTCGTAGGCGAGGATGACGTCTTCCATCTGGCTGGCTTCGAGGCCCGCGAGGCTGCCACGAAGTTGGTTGCCAATGACGGTTTCGGTGTCGTCGGCTTCGCGTTGCTCCAAGGTTTCACCGACGCAGATGATCGGCTTGAGGGATGCTGCGAGAGCAACTTTGGCCTTGGTATTGACGAGTTCGTCACTCTCGTTCTGGTATGCGCGTCGTTCGGAGTGACCGAGGATCACGTAGCGAACGAGAAATTCCTTGAGCATGTTGGCGGAGATTTCGCCGGTGTAGGCACCGCCGGATTGCTCGCTCATGTTTTGGCAACCAAGGCGGATGTCGCTCTCGATGACTTCCTTGGAGGTTTCGCTGAGGGCCGTGTAGGGAGGGCACACGATCACGTCGATGTCCTTCAAGTTGCTAAGTTCCAACTTGAGGCCCTTCACTAGGTCGAGCGCTTCGGCAACTGTCTTGTTCATCTTCCAGTTGCCCGCAATTATGAGTTTTCGTTCTTTTTCCATGCGTTTTGGGTCGCAAAAGAGCCCAAGATTAAATAACAGAAATCTCTCTGCGTCCAGTCTCAGTTTTTAATCTTTTTTTGGGTTTCCCCGCCTATTTATCTGACAAAGCCGCCACACCAGGCAGCTCTTTGCCTTCTAGAAATTCGAGACTGGCACCGCCGCCAGTGCTCATAAAGGTCACCTGATCACCAAGGCCGGCTTTGTTCAGCGCCTTTACGCTGTCGCCGCCGCCAATGATGCTGACGGCGCCGTTTTGCGTGGCATCGACCACGGCTTTCGCCACTGCGAGGGTGCCGGTTGCAAAGCGCGGGTCTTCAAAGATACCCATTGGACCGTTCCATAGCACTGTTTTTGCAGCGGCACACTCTTCGCTAAAAGTTTTGGCGGTTTCGGGTCCGATATCGACGCCTTCAACCCCGTCCGGGATGTTGACGTCAGGATTGTTGCGGACATTCTTGAATTCCCACTGGCCGTCAACCTTGGCCGATTCAGTGACCGTATTGTCGCTTGGTAACAAGAACTTCACGCCCTTCTCTTTGGCCTTGTCGAGTGCCTGCTTGGCCACGTCGACCTTGTCCGGCTCAACCAGAGAAGTGCCGACTGTGTAGCCTTGCGCGAGTTTGAAAGTGTAGGCCATGGCTCCGCCAATCAGGATGGTGTCCGCCTTTTCGAGCAAGCGGTCGATCACCTTGATTTTGTCGGAAACCTTGGCCCCACCGAGAATCACCACGAAGGGGCTCTCGGGGGAGTCGAGTTCTTCGCCGAGGAACTTCAGCTCGCGTTCCATGAGCAGACCCGCGACAGACTGTCCGCCGCGCGCTTTCACGATGCGGGCGACCCCGGCTGTGGAGGCATGGTCGCGATGTGCTGCGCCGAAGGCGTCGTTGACGTAAACATCAGCCACCTTGGCAAGATTCTCTGCAAAGGCCGCGTCGTTGGCCTCTTCTTCGCTGTGATAGCGGACGTTTTCCAACAACACGATGTCACCGGGTTGCATCTGCCCAACGGTGTTTTCGACCTTCTCGCCAATGCATTGATCGACGAAGGCGACGGGGCGGCAAATCAGATCTGAGAGTTTTGCGGCGACCGGGCGCAGTGACATTGAAGGAACGCGCTCGCCCTTTGGACGACCCAGGTGGGCGGTCAGGATGACTTTGGCACCTTTCTCAACCAGCAGGTCGAGCGTGGGCAGTGTCGCCCGGATACGGGTGTCATCGTTGATGACCATTTCCCCGTCGGTTTCCTCCATCGGAACGTTGTAATCTACGCGCATGAATACGCGTTTGCCCTTCACATCAATGTCGTTGACTGTCAGTTTTGCCATAGAATCCTACTAAATGAGCGCGCAGGATAGCGAAGCGCATAGGCCAGTCAACGGAGGTTTTGATTTATTTGGGCAGCTCTGCCCGCCGCGCGTCACTTCCGAAAATCTCCACTCGCCCGGCGCTAGTTTATGGAGGGGTTTACAGCCGGGCAGCATTCTTCCTATCTTGGCCGGACATGCGTGACAGTGATATAGGCACAGTTTATCTGGTTGGTGCGGGGCCCGGCGATGCGGGGCTCCTGACGATGCGCGGGGCGGAATTGATTGGTCGGGCGGATGTCTTGGTCTACGACGCGCTCGTCAACCCGGAGTTGCTCAAGCTCGCTCCCGCGGACGCGGAAGTCATTTACGGGGGGAAACGCTCCAAAGATCACGCTATTCCACAGGGAGAACTGAATCAGCTGCTGGTCGACAAGGCCAAAGAAGGCAAGACGGTCGTCCGCTTGAAAGGCGGCGATTCCTACCTTTTTGGCCGGGGTGGAGAAGAAGCCGAAGAGTTGGCTGATGGGGGAGTGGAGTTTGAGGTGGTTCCTGGGATTTCCTCTTTTTATGCCGCGCCGAATTACGCCGGTATTCCGATTACGCATCGCGAGCATTGTTCAAGCTTTACGGTTTTGACCGGGCACGAAGATCCTACGAAGGACGAGAGCGGTATTGATTGGAAGAATCTCGCGGAGAATCCCGGCACCAAGGTGGTGCTGATGGGCGTGGAGCGCATCGGATCGATCGCCGAGAAACTGACCGCGAACGGCTTGGCCGCAGATACCCCAGTCTGCATGGTGCGCTGGGGTACGCGTGGCGATCAGGAAACGATTGAAGGCACTTTGGCCACGATCGCCGGAATCGTTGAAGATAAGAAATTCAAGTCGCCGGCAGTGACCGTGATCGGTGGCGTCGTAAAGCTTCGGGAAAAGCTGAACTGGTTCGAGAAGCGCCCGCTGTTCGGAAAGCGCGTGGTCGTGACCAGGACACGTCAGCAGGCCAGTCAGCTAAGCCGTCAACTCAGCGAGCTCGGGGCAGAGGTTCTGGAGATTCCGACAATCCGGACCACCGCTCCAGACGATCCGCAGCCTTTGGTCGATGCGCTCATGGGACTCAACTCCTACAGCTGGCTGGTATTCACGAGTCCGAACGGAGTGGAATGGTTCTTCGATTTTTTCTTCAAGGCTTTCGAAGATCTCCGCGATCTGGGTGGCCCGCGGATTGCGGCGGTCGGACCGGCGACGGCCGAGAAGCTGAAGGCAATGCACCTCAAGGTCGACGTGATGCCGGACAAATATGTGACGGCCGACGTGGCGTCTGCGATCGACAAGTTTGAAAGCGTCGAGAATCTCAATGTGCTTTTGCCTCGCGCGCTGGTCGCCAATCCAGAGCTGTCCAGGGATTTGGAAGCGCTCGGCGCGATTGTGGATGACGTTCCCTGTTATCAGACGGTTCCGGAAACTGAAGACGTGAACGGAGCGGCGGCGAAGCTGACAGATCAAGGCGCGGATTGGATCACCTTTACCAGCAGCTCAACCGTGGAGAACTTTCATGCCCGATTTGATCTGCCTGATCTGATCGAGACCTATCCTGAAATCAAGCTCGCCTCGATCGGGCCCGAGACCAGTCGCGCGATTCGCGCCCTGAATCTGGAGCCCACCGTGGAGGCGGATGAACACACCATCAAAGGCCTGGTTCAGGCGCTGCGATCGGCAGACTGAAAGCAAGTTGGAGTTCACGCTTCGGCGTGTTTCGGGCTGATAAGCCCGAACGAGTTTGGGCCGGCACACTACTCTAAGAGCAAGCCGGTCCGTATTCCACGGGTGCTGACCAGAAGTCGTTCGAGATCGAGTTCTTCCATGATCGCGAGATAGATCGCGGCACCGAACGGAATTACATCGGCCCGTTCGGCTGGGATTCCGCGCAATTCCTTTCGCTGTGCGAGCGGTAGGTTCCACAATTTCTCGTTCAGCTCGCGGAGCAGGGGACGTGCAAACACAGTTGCCTCCAGTTGCGCGCGATCGAACTCATCGGTCTCGTGGTACATCCGGGCAAGAAAAGTGGTGGTTCCGCCAACCCCAACGATGTCTGAGAGATCTGCGGCTTCCTGATGCAGTCCCGAGCTGACGATCGGCTCCGATCTGAGGAATTGCCTCACGAGGTCGCAGCATTGTTCCAATCCCGCGGTTCCGGGCGGATCGTCGAATGAGGCGGTGGACATCGTGCGAACAGATCCAAGGGGAACGCTGATCGAGAAGTTGGGTTGCTCGTCCTGTCCAATGATGAACTCGGTGCTGCCACCGCCGACGTCGGCAACAAAGATCGTATCCGCCAGACCCGGTTGGGATCGGACGCCGCGATACACCAAGGCGGCCTCACGCTCGCCGCTGATGATCTCCGGTTCCTGACCGGAAACATCTGCGATCGCCTTGCGGAACTCTTCGTGGTTCTCGGCGTCCCGCGCGGCGCTGGTGGCAATAATCTTGAAGGAGGGGGAATTGAGCGTGGAGGCAGTGCTTAGAAATCCTTCGATGACTTCCGCCGTGCGGGCGATGGCATCCGGTCGAAGTCGCTTGGTTTCATAGAGGCCGCGACCGAGTCGGGTCTGCGTGCTTCGTTCAAACAGCGGTTCAATCTGTTGCTGGTTGTCGATGCGGGCGACCAGCACCTTCACGGAGTTCGTTCCGATGTCGATGACGGTGCGTACCTGAGATTCCTCTGCCATGGCCGGAGCAATTTTGGGGGACGGATAGCGGATGTGGAAAACGGACTATTTCCGCAGGATAGTGGTGATCTTTCGCCGGAGAAGGCGTTGGATTTTCTCCGCGGGCTGTTCGGCGTTCACGATGCTGAATTTGTATATTTCCTGGAGGTGAAGAAACGCGTCGACGAGCAGTCCCTGGTATCCCAGGAAGCTGTCGAACATGTCGCGTGACAGGCCCAGATCCATGCCGCTTTCCCAGTAGTCGAGTGACTGGTTCTTGGCGAAATTCCGCTGCACCAATGTTTCCGGAGTGGTCTGCAGATAGAACACCCCGTCGGGTTCCAGCGCGATGTCGTAGAGATTTCGCAGCCACGCGATATCCATGCCGCGCACCAGATCTCGAGCCATCAACGTGTAGATGTAGCGGTCGGCCAGCACGATCGATCCGGCCTTCAACGCCGGAATGATCAGGTTCTCCAACTGATCCGCGAAGTCGGTCGCGTAGAAAAGACTGAGGGTGGTTCGGCTGAGGATGTTGCCTTCCTGCGCCGTCTGAAGTTCCTCGCTGACGAGCGAGGAACGCTTCAAACCGACCTGCACCGTCGAATGTCCGCCGCCTTCAAGCCATTCCACGAGTTCGTTGATCTGGGTGGAGCGACCGGAGCCGTCCGCTCCCTCAATGACGAAGAGCTTTCCCGCGAGCTTGCGCAAATCTACGCCCGGGATGCCGTGACCGTAGAAACGCTTGGCTGAACGTCCGGGGATTACAACGTCCAGATTGGGGTTGATGGTCCGCTTGCGCTTCGTTTTGGAAGTCGTCGTCCGCGTAGCCATGGTTCAGCTGCCGGTGGCAAATTGTTCGAGATCGATCTTGTCCGCGACCAGTCGACGCACGAGGGCCTGCTGCGGTTCGATGCTGTCGTTGGCGTCCATGACGGTGAATTTGTATTCCGAACTCATGGCCAGATACTGTTCCAGCATTCGGCCCTGAAAGATTCGGAAACTCTCTTCGATGTCGGTGGACAGGTTGAGATCCATTCCTGCCTCAAAATACTTCAATTGCGGACGCCCATCGAGGATCCGTGCCAGAGAAACCTCCAGGCGGGCCTGAAAGAAGAACGTCACGTCTGGCTTTGCGGCAAATCTATAAAGGCCACGTACCCAGTCAGGCGGCACGCCGCGAACAACATCACGTGCAAAGGCTGTGTAGGCGTAGCGGTCACAGAGCACGAGGTAGCCGGCGCGGAGCAGGGGAACCAGTTGGCGCTCGTAACGATCGGCGAAGTCCGTGGCGTGAATCAGGCTAAAGGTCGTGGGTGTCAACAGGGTACGGTTTTTACCCTTGCTGGTGGCGCTCTTCACGAGCTTGGAGGAGTTCCATTCGGAGAAGTAAACCTTGAGGCCGGAGAGTTCGAGCCAGCGTTTCAATAGGTAAATCTGGGTGGACTTCCCGGAACCATCCAAACCCTCAACAGCAATCAACCTGCCAGGAAAACCCAATTCACCAAACGTCTTGTTCATCCGATAGGTTTTTGAGCCTAAGTAGAGGCTTGCGGAATGACAAAGCAAAACCGAGTTGGAGGAGATGAGAA
The DNA here is from genome assembly GCA_047608975.1 of Limisphaerales bacterium. GTDB lineage: Bacteria > Verrucomicrobiota > Verrucomicrobiia > Limisphaerales > JAYPXF01. Next base: position 100,114 of record JBLFYM010000001.1, read on the forward strand.
GCAGAGTTCGCGCTTGCAAATGGGCAGTTCTGATTTTGAATGGACTCCTGATGTCTGCTGAACCAGCTAGTTTCAAATTTTCCCGGCGCGGGATTCTCCGCGCGGGGGCGTTGGGCGTTGCGGGCATCACCTTGGCTGATGTGTTGCGGCTGGAAGCGGCGGCGGGAATTCGTTCGTCACACAAGGCAGTGATCAACGTGCATCTCGATGGCGGTCCTCCGCAAATGGATCTCATCGATCCCAAGCCGGACGCGCCGCGCGAACAACGGGGGGAGTTTGAATCCATTTCGACCAACGTGCCCGGTATTCATCTGACCGAGCTGATGCCGCAGATGGCGAAAGCGGCGGACAAGTTTGTCTTTCTGCGGTCACTGGTCGGAGCGGCCGGCCGCCACGACGCGTTTCAATGTCAGTCCGGGTTTAGCTTCAAGGATCTGTCCGGAATCGGTGGCCGTCCGGCGATGGGCTGTGTGGTGTCACAGCTGCAAGGCCAACCTACGGACGCGATGCCCGCCTTCGTCGATTTGATGCAAGGCCGCCCCTTGGCGCGAAATAGTGCCCGCCCGGGTTTTCTGGGGCCTGCCTATCGGCCGTTCCGACCGGATCTGTCCCACTTGTTCAAGCGTCAGTTGGAACCGGGGATGCAGAGCGAGTTGGCGCGCCTCGGGAATAATCACACGCTGCAGCTTGAACTCACGGAAGGACTTACCGTGGGGCGGCTGGAAGGTCGCATGTCACTTGCCAAGGATTTTGATCTGCTCCGTCGCAACGTCGATCGAAGTGGTTCGATGGAAGCATTGGACAAGTTTTCCCAACAGGCTTTGGGTATTCTGACATCCGGCCGGGTGGCCCGGGCGCTTGATCTGGAATCAGAGGATCGCCGGGTGTTGGACCGGTTTTCGCCGCGCATGAAGCGGGTTGATCCCACGCATTACACCACTGAGGGACCCGGTGCGGCGCGGAAGTTCTTGCTGGCCCGGCGGATGGTCGAGGCCGGCGCGCGATGTGTCAGCATTTCCCTCAGCGATTTCGACACACATCGGTCGAATGCCGAGCGAATGAGATTTCTCGGTCCGCTGATGGATCATTCGTTGGCCGCGCTCGTTTCAGATCTGGAAGAGCGCGGAATGCTCGACGATGTGATGATCATCGCCTGGGGCGAGTTTGGTCGCACACCCAAGGTGAATGACAAGGGCGGGCGGGATCACTGGCCGCGCGTGGCGATGGGAATCATGGCAGGCGGAGGGATTCGCGGCGGACAGGTGATCGGCTCCACCGATAAATACGCGTCGGAAGCGACCAGCAGCCCCGTGCATTATCAGGACGTCATCGCGACGCTCTATCAGCATCTCGGGATTGATGCGCGGAATGTGACGCTTACGGACACGACGGGCCGACCTCAGTATCTCGTGGATATCGGCGCACCGATCGCCCGGCTCTTCGCGTAGTCGTTACCTCGGGGTAGCAGCGAGCGTGAGCGAGCAGGTCTTTGCGGTGAAATCCACTCGCTCACGCCCCAGTGGACATTGGCTTTCCCTGATGCTCCCGCATCAAAAAAACGCGCCGGGTGATACCCGGCGCGTTTTGCAATTCGCTCAATCGTTTTTCGAACTGTCGAAGAACGATTACTTGTAGGCACCCATGGCGGGCGCGTCGGGATTGACCTCAGGGCCGAAGTATCGGAGACAGACGAGGGGCTCGGTGGTGCTGGTGTTCTCGAAGGTGACTCCGGATTTTGCCCCGGCTTCGGTACAGAAGTACTCGTCCTCAGTAAGCTCGGTGAAGCGGATGAGTTTCGGACTGTTCAACGGCTGGCCATTGATCGTGCCTTTGCCCTGCGTGCAGACGAGACCGTAGGCACCTTTGTCGGTGATCGTGCATTTCTGGCCGGGATCGACCGTCAATTCCTTGGCGGTGAAGTATTGCGTCTTCTTGATGCGACCGTAGACGATCCAACGATCGACATAGCCTTCAGCGGCGGTGTCGGCGACGGGGATCGGTTCGAGGTAGTGGTTGTCCTTGAAGTTTGGATCGCAGTTTCCTTCCCAATCGAGCTGGTTGACGATGAAGTCCAGATCCTTGTGTTTGGACTTGGGCATGTCCTTGACCAGGAGACTCCAGGGTACTTCGCGGCCTTCCACGAGTGACTGATACATTCCGAAGACATCTGAACCCCATTGTGGTTCGTAGGTGCAGAGTGAACCGGGAGCGTGCAGGACACAGGGCGGAATCAACCAGCCGGTGCCGGGCTTCAGGCGGTAGGCTCGGCTGAGGTCCAAGATGCCGTTGTCACCTTTGTTCCAGTTCTCCAGGCACTTCCGGACCTGAGCCTTGGTGGTACCGGGTTCCAGCCCCATGAAGGTGTAAGGGAAGTTGTTGCCCACGTTGTTGTGCTGGGGCGGAAAGTAGTAGGATTCGGGTTTGCCTTCCTGCTTCACCAGCTTCGCCTGCGCGGCGCTTTGATGCATGTGATGCGGGATTGGGCCCATGTTGTCGAAGAACTTGGAGTAGACCGGCCACTTGCCATACTTCTTCCAAATCTTGCTGCCGATGATCGTGGGGCCGCATTCCGACACGGCTTGGCGCAGGGTGAAGCGGCGCTTGCCGGCGACGACGTAGCTGAGGCCTTCGTCAGGGGTGCGATTGTCGTTTGCCGCCTCAGTGGTGGAGCCGAACCAGCGTTCGTCGATGCCGCCGCGATTCAGCCCGTAAGCGTAGGTGTCATCCGGGTGAAGTTTCAGCCGCAGTCCGGGTTGCAGGAAAGAGCGGGGGACCCAACAAGGAGCGAGCCGCAGGAGTCCTCCGGTTTCTTCAAGGCAGGCATCGACGATTTTTCCGACGCCCTTTTTGACTGTCTTTAATGAAGTAACTGTATTCATGAATTTGTGCGCGGGAGCGTGTCAGAAATGAAAAAAGGTGACAAGTTTTGGTGGTGCGGTGCTGGAATTGCTGTCTTCCGATTCGGCTACATCCACCAATGCGTCAGGACGGGGGCCACGATCAACGCGGGTAGGTAGTTTGCCAGCGGAACCCGGCCGACGCCGAGGATGACGAGAATGATCGGCAAGATCAGCATGCCACCGGTGACCTGGATCGACCTGAGCATTTCGGGGTCGAGGTGGGGCGCGATCACGCCGGCGCAGAGCGTGAGCGTTCCTTGGTAGGATATGACCGGAACGGCGGCCAAAGCGGCACCCCAACCGAACATGGCGGTGAAGCCGATGGTGGCAGTTCCGTCCATGATGCCTTTCACAGCAAGAATGTTGTAGTCCCCGTGGAGACCGTCCTGAATCGAACCGATGATCGCCATGGGACCGACACAGAACAGGATCGTGCAGGTGACGAAGCCTTCATTGAATTTGTTGTTGCTGGTGTCGCTCCCAGCCATCTTTTCCTTCGCATACTCGCCCAGCTTGTTTAGACCTTTTTGAAGCCGAAGCAGCATCCCGATCGCGTTTCCGAGCACCATTGACAGCATCGCGATGCCGAACTGGCCGAGACCGTGCAGGAAGCCGCCATGAAGTCCGGCGAACATCATCTGGGTCGCGACGAAGAGGGTGGCGAGAACCAGGAGCAGTTTGATTTTTCCCTGCACCGCCGGGGTGATTCGTTCAGCGGCGAAGGCTCCGATGAGCCCGCCGAGAATGATGCACACGCCGTTGATAAGAGTTCCGATCACGCAGCAAACTGAATCATGCCTGCCAAAACGCTGAAAGCTGAATTTGCTCCGGGCAATGCTCTTCGTTCTCCTGCGCTTGCCCTGCTGACTGACTTGAATTCCGCAGAGTTTGCAAATCCTGCCGCTGTGGATTACCACACTCCTCCAAATGCGTTTCGATATGAGCGATCTCGAATACCTGAGCGAATTGGGCCCGGTGGCCTATCTCCTCGCTGCGCTTTGCCTCTTCGTAGTGGCGATCGGGAGATTGACCAAGAACCGACCCCGGTCCCGATTGCCAACCATCATCACCGGTATTCTCGGAATTGCTGTCGGCGTCATGGCCTGTTACGGATTTACCCGCATTGCCCGGCTGCAGGTCGTTTCCAAAAGTGACTATCAACGACTGCGAGAGGAACAGCGAAACAACCGATACCGACGATTCCAACGGCAGCAGATTTCTCAGCCACGCGATCAGGGGGAACGTCCTCGCTACGGTGGGCGGATGGATCTGGTGGAACGCGTGCGCAAGCTTTCCGCATTGACCGGCGGTGTGAATCTGGAGCTTGAGACTTCGAAAGCAGTTGCGATTTCTACCATGCTGGAAGCAATTGCCTCCCGTCCCACGATCACAAACGAGGAGGCCAATGAGATGATTGAGGAACTCCGGGGCAAGCTGACACCGGGGCAGTGGCAGTTGGTGAACGGCTTTTCACTGCCGCGGGAAATGAGCGCACTGACTGGTCGACAGCGAGCTGATGGGAACCCATTTTTTTCGGAAACAGACGCGAAGTTGATCCACGATTTCCGTGAACGATATTCGGCTGACACCGCCCCAGTCCGCTCACTCTCCGAAATTCTCGATCGCTGAGCGATGGGCGGATGCCCCGGCCGCGATCCGCGTCACAGCGGAGTCAGCTTGATCGTCGTGTTACCCAGCACGGTATGGCAGGATGTGCACTGTGCCTGAAGGCCTTTGAATCCCGCTGCGAGTGCCTTGCTGTCTCTGGCTTCAATCGATTTCTCCAGCTGCGCAATCGGCCCGGCCTTCAACACGGCCAGGAGCGGGAGCAGATCCAACTTTTCTCCGTTGGCCGCTTTGCGGGTGGTCCGGGAGTTGATCGCCGTCTCAACCTCGGTTGTCATGCTGCGCAGCGACGCGAGCGCGGTCGCCCAGTCGCCGGCCAGGCTGGCCTTGGACGCAGCGGCGAGAGCAAGATCAGCGAGGCGCATGTGTTTGCGGGTCTTGGTGGTGCAGCCGGTCAACAGCAGCACACCGGCGAGACAGACGACACAGATGGCGTGTTTGTACATTGAAAAAAGATGTCGGTCGGCTTTGACACCGACCGACACACAGTCGGACTAAAACGGTTGTGCGGGCAAGCGGAGCTTACACTGCCGAGACACGGTAGCCCTTGCGATACTTCCGCGTCAGATGCTTGTTGGCCGCGGGCTGATTCGTGATCTTCAGCTTCTTGGCATCAAATTTCAGCGTCTCCTTCGGGAAGAACGCAGCCACGTTCCCCAACTGAACAGCTTCCGTGAGGTGCCCGCCATACTCGAATCCGTCGCTCGGTTGTTTGCCGTTGAGGCATCCATCAATCCAACCGTGGTAGTGATTGAGACCGGGTTCGGATTTGATTTCGAAATCCGGTTTGTTGACGAACGGAGTCGCAACATGCGGCACAAAAAGATTTCCGCCTTCACCCACCATGATCGAACCACCACGCGGCCACCGCTGTCCGGCGGCGAGCTTGGCAATACTGTCACTCGGGCGCCGGCCACCATCATACCAGGTGATCTTCAGCGTATCGCCCGCCGTGTATTGGGTGCCCGGCACGACGTATTCCAAAGTCTCCTGCGCCGGCCAGACTTCGTTGTTAATGCCGGAATGATCCGAGCGGACACTGATGGGATCACCGGTGATTTTCAGCGAGGTGTAAACCGGATCCAACAGATGACAGCCAAAGTCACCAATCGCGCCGGAACCAAAATCCTGCCAATCGCGCCAGGCGAAGGGATGGTAGATGCGGTTGCCACCGTAAGGTCGCTCAGGCGCGACACTCAGCCATTGGTCCCAGTTCAATCCGGCCGGCTTCGGTTCGTTGTTGGTGGGGCGATCAAGCTGTCCACTGCGGCCATGACCGGTGGTGCCCACCCAGGAATGAACCTCTCGAATCTTGCCGACGACACCATCCTGTATGAGCTTCACTGCAGTTTGATAAGCGCTGTGCGAGTGGATTTGATTTCCCATCCGCGTGATCACTCCGTGCTTCTTGGCGGCCAGACGCATCTGACGAGCTTCCCAAACGGTCCGGGTCAGGGGTTTCTGGCAGTAGACATGTTTTCCCCGAGCCATCGCATCCAGGCTGATGATCGCGTGCGTATGATCGGGGGTTGAAACGGTGACCGCGTCGATCTTGTCCCCCATCGAGTCCAGCATCTCGCGGTAATCCTGAAAGATCTTCGCCTTGGGATGCTTCTTACGCACCTTCGCCGTCCGGTCCAGGTCGACATCAGCAAACGCCACGGGATCGAGCTTCTTGTGACTCGTCATCTCAATGATGTCCGAGAAGCCTTTGCCGTCTGCCCCGATACCGGCATAAGCCAGCTTGGAGTTGAGGTTGCGCCCGCGAACGATCGCGGGGGCGGCTACGATTGCGGCCGCCGAGGTGGCCAGAAATGAACGACGGGAAGATTTTGGGACAGGTGACATGGGAGGGATAGTGGCCGACCGTTTCGTGGGATCAAGCCCTAGTTCACTCCTGATCTTAATCCTATTTGGAGCCTTTGGCCCGCTGCCGAACGAGTCCGAGCATCCGGCCGTTGAGTGGCTGGACAGGGCGATAGTTGTGATCATACAAGGCGCGGAACTTTTTGAGCTGCGCCTCAGAGATCGACAAGGGCTTTGGGTAGACGAACCAACGAAGACCTTCGGTTGCCGGCGGGGTCGTCAACGATCCTTGGTAGCTGAAAAGCGCAGAGTCTTTTGGCACCAGCGAAGAAACGTCCACCTGAGCCATCACATCCATTTTGTGTTTTCCGGGTTTGTCAGGCAGATGCCTGATGATCGGTTCCAGTTGCCCGTTCTTCTTTCCTTTCTGAAAGAATACCCCGCCGACCAACAGATGCTCGCGATCGTCCTTGTGAACGAGATGCATTTCCAGATCCCGATATTTTCCGTTGATCGTGTGCTCACTCAGGCTGTGAAAGTGGAACTGCACAAGGTGATACTCCCGCCCGTCATATTTCACGCTGCTCTGGGCATGGACAATCTCTTGGATGGTGTGCCCATTGTTCACCACATCGATAGTGTCAGATTTGTAAGAGACCTTCAGCGGCACACCTCGCGACCTGATCGCCACTCCCGGCCAAGGCAACACTCCACCTCGACAAGCCGCCAGACGATACCGCAACCTGACCGAGCAATGAAAAAGCACTTTCTCGTCTTTGCCACGATGGCGTTCCTCAACGTCCCGCTCATGGCGGCGCTCAAGCTGAGCGTGGCCGGTGATTCGGAACAGTTGCCCCAACTCAGCAGGACCGGTGGCTGGACCAAGGTGTCCAGCGGGAATGACAAAGGTCAGACAATTGAGCTGAACGAGTCCGGCAATCTTCAGGGGATTCTTTTGCAGCTGGGCGCGGTTGATACCGCGAAAGATCTGACCGTGTCGATTCTCGGTACGGCCGGCGGATTTCCAACCGGCAAGCCCTTCTTCTCGGACACCGGAGATTTGCCGCCGGAAATCCGGGAGGGAGAATCGCTCACGGTGGAATTTCAATCCGCCTTGCCGTTGGAGCCAGGGACCTATGCCATCGTCGTGTCCTCTCAAGGTTCCAACCTCAAGTTGCGCATGAGCAGCGCCAATGGATATCCCGCGGGACGGGCCATCCGAAAGAACGCCAGTTCGAAAGGGAAATGGACCGGTGCGGGAGGCGCGGGCAGTGATCTGATCTTCCGATTGTTGGGTAGTGTTGAAGGAACAAGTATTCAGGCTTCCGGCTACTCTGCAGTTCCCACAATTGAATTGCTGAAACACAAAAACCCCGCCTTCAAACCGTCGCAGCTATCGGATCTGAAACGCCAACCCAACATCGTCACGATCATGGTGGATGATCTGGGCTGGAACCAACTCGGGGTCACGCAGTCCACGATGGGAACCAACCCCAAGATCTACCAGACGCCGAATCTGGCCAAGCTTGCGACCGGTGGGCTCAGCTTCACCCATGCTTACACCCAACCGAATTGCGCCCCGACGCGGGCAGCGATGCTCTCCGGGCAATACCCCGCGCGAATTCACAACGACGTTTACATTGTGGGTAATCTCAATCGCAATGGAGGTGGCGGTATCTCCCGGAAGAACGCGAAGTTCCTCGGTCCGGAACAGACGGAGAACGTGGCGGCGGAAGCGATCACAGTTGCCGAGGCACTCCGGGAAAACGGGTATGCGACGGCCCACATCGGCAAATACCATGTCGGTGGCCACGGCGGTGACGAAACTCTGCCCGAGAATGTTGGCTTCGATGTCAACATCGGTGGTTTCAGCCAAGGGCATCAACCGGTTTGTTTCGCCCGGATGAAGGACGGTGAATGGGAATTCAGCAAACTCGGTCGCGGAGATTTTGATCGTTTCGGTGCCCCTTATACCGAGGCCTATCTGAAGAAATACAATTTCCCCAGGTCGCTGCTCAATACGCCGAAGCATGTCAGCGATGCGTTGTCCGATGCCATGGAGGAAACGTTGCGGTCTTTCGCCAAGGGCAAGAAGCCATTCTATCTTCAACTCCATCCCTACGCTGTGCACGGGCCGGTAAAGTCGCGACCGGATCTGAAAGCGGCCGCTGGTGGTGACGAACTCGCGGGTTTCGTAAGCAGCATCGACCTGACTCTCGGCCGCCTTCAGCAGGTGATCGCCGATCCCAACGGCGATGGCGACACCCGTGACAGCCTCGTCGATAACACCCTGATCCTCTTCACCTCGGACAACGGCGGCACGCACAAGGACAACCTCCCGCTGCGAGGCAAGAAAGGCATGTTCACCGAGGGCGGCGTGCGGGTGCCCCTGATTGCGTATTGGCCGGGAGTGATTCCCGCCAACACCGTGACGGATCACATGGTGCATTCCGTTGATTATTACCCGACCTATCTGAAACTGGCCGGCGACCGTTGGACTCCACCTGCTTCCGGACATCCACTCGACGGCGAATCGTTTGCCGATGTTCTGCTCGATCCAAACCTCAAACGCAGCCGCGATCCTATCTTCTATCTGTTTCCCGGCTACATGGACGTCCGCGCCCAGCCTTGTGTCGTCGTCATCGACGAGGTTAAAGGCCAGCGCCACAAACTTCTTTACTTCTATGAAGCGGACGGCTGGGAACTCTACAACCTGAGTGAAGACATCGGGGAGAAATCCAACCTCATCAGCAGCGAGCCCGCCATCGCCGCGGCCCTTTCCAAGAAGATCCGCACCTGGCTTACCCAACAACACCCAACCTGGAAACCAAAGTATCCTTTGAACAAGGAAAGTGGTGAACCAGCCGGCCCGCCTCCGGTATTGTGATCACCCATCCGAAAGTGCCTTGCCGTTTCCCGGCGCGATATCCAATTGCCTCGTAACGGCTTGGTGTCCTTCGTGGTCTGTCGCCTTGGTACGGCGTGGCACAGACTTCAAAATCCTTGCCGGAATTCTTCGGATGCGAACAATGCACCGCACATGAAACGCATCAGAGGCATTCTGGCACTGACCCTATGTTTTCTGTCTGCATCCGGTTTTGCCGCCGCGCCCGCCAAGCTGAAGGCTCTGCTCGTGGCCGGGGGGTGTTGTCACGATTACAAAGGGCAGTACAAGGTTCTTTCCGAAGGCATCCAAGCCCGCGCCAACGTGCAGGTGGATGTCTGGTGGACGGATGACCGGAGCACCAACCCGCCGCTCGACCTCTACGACAATCCCGACTGGGCCAAAGGCTACGACGTGATCATTCACGACGAATGTGCCGCGGGTAACAAGGACCTGGAGGTCTTTCAGCGAATCCTCGACGCCCACAAGACCATTCCCGCCATTCATCTGCATTGCGCGATGCACAGCTTTCGGAATGGCACGGACGGGTGGTTTAAGCACCTCGGTCTGCAGTCATCCAGTCACGGTCCCCAGGCCCCTATCGAGGTGAAGTTCAGCAAGAGCGCGCATCCCATCACCGCCACCCTCAAGGACTGGACCACGATCCGCGAAGAACTCTACAATAACCTCAAAACCTTCGGCATCACCCCGCTTGCGACCGGTAAGCAGGTCATCAAACGCAAGGGCAAGGAACAGGTCGTGGAGCACATCGTCGTTTGGACGAACGAGAAGCATGGTGCCCGCAGCTTCAGCACCACCTTGGGGCACAACACCGAGACCGTCGCCGATCCGCGCTACCTCGAACTCGTTACCCGCGGTCTGCTTTGGGCCTGTGACCAGTTGGACCCCTCTGTTCTAGGCAAGCCTTACCAGGGTGAAAACAAGATCACCTTCGTCAAAGCCAAACCCCAGAAGGCGAAGCCCGCTCCGAAGGACGCCACGCTGGTAACCGTGACCGCCAGTAGTGTCCAGGGTGGTCGCGATCCGTGGATGGCCATCGATGGCAACAAGAAAACCCGTTGGTGCGCCGCCAACAGCAGCAAGCCGCAATCGCTACAACTCGAGTTCGACAAGCCGCAGGAACTCACCGGCGTGAACATCAACTGGGAGAGCCAGACTACCACTTACGGCTACAAACTTGAGAGTTCCCTCGACGGTGAAAAATGGAATCTTGTGCACGACGCCACCGGCAACCGGGAACCGGGGGATACTTCCGACAAATTCCCCGCCGCCAAACTCAAGTTCCTCCGTGTCACCGGCACGAGCGCTGGCAGTTGGATCAGCCTTTGGGAACTCACCGTCCAAGGCAAAGGTATCAAATCCCTCTACCCGAAACTCGACCAGAAGACCGCCGCCAAACTCAAGACCGCTGCTAACGATCCACTCAAAGCCGGCGGCAACATCAAGCCCCAGATCGTCAAACTCACGGCGGCAGAAGAAGCTGCAATTTTGAAGGACGTCAAAGTTCCCGAGGGATTCGAAGCCACACTTTTCGCCCCGTCACAAACCGCGAACTACCCGGTCTATGTCGCTGCATCCCCCGGCGGCGATCTCTACGTCTCCAGCGACGGCAATGGTTCACTGGGCCGCAATCCCAATCGTGGTCGCATCCTCCGCCTCCGCGATAATGACGGTGATGGTCGCGCTGACGAAGTGACCGAATTTGTAAAGAACATCGATTCGCCGCGCGGAATCATCTGGGATCACGACCGCCTCTACGTGCTGCACCCACCGCACATCACTGTCTATTTCGATCGGGACGGGGACGGCATCGCCGAGAGTTCCAAACGTCTCATCCAGGGCATCGCCTTCGGCTTCGGCAATCGTCCGCCCGATCATACGACCAACGGACTCGAACTCGGCACCGACGGTTGGATCTACATCGCCGGTGGCGACTTCGGATTCATGGAAGCCCGCGGCACCGACGGTCGCCGACTCCAACACCGGGGTGGGGGAGTCATCCGTTTTCGCCCTGACGGCACGGGTCTGGAAATCTTCGCGACCGGCACCCGCAACATCCTCGGCACGCCCATGAGCCCGCTCCTCGACCTCTTCGCCCGCGACAACACCAACGACGGCGGCGGTTGGGACGTTCGCTTCCATCACTTCAGTGGACTCGAAGACCATGGCTACCCGCGCCTCTACAAAAACTTCGCCAACGAACACATTCACCCGCTCGCCGACTACGGTGGCGGTTCCGGCTGTGGCAGCGTCTACATCCACGAACCCGGATTCCCCACCGAATGGGCTCATGCCCCCTTTACCTGCGACTGGGGCCGCGCCGGACTCTTCCGCCACAGCGTCAAACGCCAAGGTGCCGGATTCATCGAGACCGAAGCTCCGAAGACCTTCATCAAAGTGACCCGTCCCACCGACGCCGATGTGGACGGCATGAGCCGCGTCTACCAGGCCAGCTGGAAAGGCCCGGCCACCTTCAACTGGGCGGGACCTGACCACGGCTACATCACCCGCGTCACGCCGAAGGCCTTCAAGGCAAAGGCTCTCCCTGATTTCGACAAGCTCGAGGACGCTCAACTGATTCAGCTCCTTGAATCTCCCAGCCACATTCGCGCTCTCACGGCCCAGCGCACTCTGCTCCGTCGCGATGTTTCCGAGGTCACCACCAAATCGCTGATGGGATTGGCCAGCAACAAATCCAAAGAACTCCGCGCCCGCGTGGGAGCCCTCTACGCCATCACCCAACGCGGCATCGACAGCAGCCACAGTGAAAGCGTCATCAAGACCGTTTCCCCGCTCGCAAAAGACGCCACCATCCAACCTTTTCTACTGCGCGCCCTCGGCGACATGGGCATCGACCAATTGACCAAAGGCAAAACCGGTCCTGCCCCCGCTGATCTGTTGATCGCCGGAGCCAGGAGCAACGATCCCCGGACACGGGTCGAAGCCATCATCGCCGCTACGCGCCAGCAGAACCAAGCCGCAGCTGAGACCATTGCCCAAAGTCTCGGACACCCAGATCCGGTCATTGCCCACACCGCCTTCCGTGCCTTGACCAAACTGATCTCGCCCGGTCCCGCGTTGGCTATTCTCGACACCGCCGCCAGCTCGGAAGCCCAACGTGCCGGCGCATCGCACGCCCTCATGCGCATGCACAAGAAAGACGTTATTGATGCCCTTATCAAACGCCTGCCCTCCGCTTCGAAAGAATCGCAGCCATTTATCCAGGCCGCTCTGTGCCGTCTCTATCACCGCGAAGCGGATTGGACCGGCGACTCCTGGGGCACCCGCCCTGACACGCGCGGCCCCTACTACCAACTGGAAACTTGGGACGAATCTGCAAGCATCCTCAGTGCTCTCAAAACCGCTTTGGTCAAAGCCACGGCCGGTGAAGCTGCTCAGTTGATCACTGAGATGAACCGCAATCGCATCCACGACAATGACGCCCTCAACCGCATCATTCAGGTCGCGACTGATGACGACGCCCACGTCATCACCGCAGTCGCCCAACTCGCGGCGGCGAAAGACATCCCAGCCAAAGCTGTCCCCCTGCTCATCAAAGCTGCGCGCCGGGAAGACACCCCACCAATGGTTCTCTCGCAGACCATCGAATGTCTCAACAAGGTCAACCTCCCGGAGGCCCTCGCAGCAACCCTTTCTGCCCTTTCAGTTCTGGATCACGTCAAAGGCGCGGGCAAAGCACAGAGTGCCGCGCAAAATGCCTTTCTGAAGAATCGAAACCTCGACAACCAATACGCGGCCCTCGCCGAGCTTGCGGCCAAGGACACCGAATCCGGTGAAACGCGTTGGGCCCACGCCGGCCTGCTGGAACTCGCCTCTCGCAAAAACTCAGGCCCCGAGGCCAAAGCCCACGCCACCAAGGAAATTGACCTCGCCTGGCAGGACCCGGCCCGCCGCGTCCTCCTGATGAAACTCGCCGGAGACCTGAGGAACCATCATCTGGACGCCCGCATCGCCGCCGCCATGAACGACTTCGATCCCGATGTCGTCAAGGTAGCCAAAGCCGCCGCCAGGCGATTGAAAATCCAGCCCCCCGGTGCCGACAAAACTCCCAAGTTGGAAACGCTGAAGCTCGAAGATGCGTTGGCTCAGGCCATCAAGTTGAAAGGTGACCCCGCCCTCGGCGAAGCCGTGTTCATGAAGGCCGCCTGCGCCTCCTGTCACACCGTCAGTCAAGACCAGCCGCTAAAAGGTCCCTACCTCGGGAATATCGCCAACACCTACCGTCGCAACGACCTCGCACTATCCATCCTCGATCCCAACAAAATCATCGCTCAAGGCTTCGCCACGCACTCCATCACGATGGCCAATGAATTCGAATATACCGGCTTCATCACCAAGGAAGCCGCCGACCAGATCACGCTCCGAGACGTCACCGCACGAGAACACATCCTGAGGAAATCTGAGATTGAACAACGGAAGACGCTGCCAAACTCCATCATGCCCCCCGGCCTGTTGAACGCCTTCTCCCTCAAAGAGTTCGCGAGTTTGCTAGACTATTTGGAAGGTCTTTCGAAGAATTGAGCCGAAGACTTTTCGACATGGGAGAACCTCGTTTACTGATCATGGGTGGGTGCAACGGTGCCGGCAAAACAACCTTGGCTCGCGAACTCTTGCCTATGCTTGGGATCGCTCGGTTCCTGAATGCGGATGAAATTGCGCGAGGTCTTTCTCCTTTGGACATCTCGCTTGCAAACGTGAGTGCGGGGCGCTTGCTGTTGGCGGAGGTGGCGAGTCTGATTCAAACCGGCAAAGAGTTCGCGATGGAATCCACACTGAGCGGTCGGGCGCAGGTCCGCCTGATCCAGCGGGCGAAGGAATCGGGCTATCGATTTGTTTTGCACTACGTCCTGCTGGACTCTGCCAAACAATCCAGCGAACGCGTGAAACTGAGGACATCGCTGGGGGGCCACGATGTGCCTGAAGCAGATCTTGCCCGACGGTTCGACCGGAGCGTTGCGAATTTTTGTGAAAACTACCTTCCGCTTGCGGACGACTGGGTGGTATGGGAAAATTCAAATCCACCGGCGCGGCAAATCGCGTCGGACCAGACTCATTCCAAAGAACAAATCATCGCCATGTTAAAAGGCACTCATCTTCAGGAAACACCCGACGCCAATCAATCGGAACAGGTCCGCCTTGGCTTGGAGGCGAGCCGACGCGCGACGGCAAAGATGCTCGATTACTACCGCCGCATGGGCGTGAAGGTGACCCCGCAGATGACTTTGGCTGATCCTGATGAAGTCTTGGATGTCCCGCGTGGGGTGCTTTAAGGGGCTCTCGCGATTCTGTTCGGAACTTTGTTGGTGCGGTGTGTGGATCAAATAGAACTGGAAGGTCGGATTTCCTCAAGATCGCCCAATTCACTTGAGGATCGACCGGATCATTCATTTTGGCTTAAAGGTTTCCCGATCAAACCGTGAGTAGAAATCAAAGAAAATCTGAGGCAAATCCGGACTATCCGATGGGCATATTGATCGCCTATGGACCCGACGGCACAACTGCCACAAAGTTGGTGGCTTCAGTGGTGGGGGATCCGGGCGGCGAGATCGTTGGTCTTGATCGCTGGATCGTCGAAGGCGGAGATATTCGCGGAGTGCCCACCATCACGGACGAAGTGGCAGAGTTCTTCAAGCGGCACCACGTGCGGAAAACTCACACGCAAGAGGCGCTTGCCGGATGCCCGCATGAGGAGGGGAAGGATTATCCGATGCGGCGCAAGTGCCCGCACTGTCCGTTTTGGCATGGGATCAACCGCTTCACCTACGAACCGATCATCGAGCCGCCGGCGACCCGGTCGGTGGAGCAGGTCATCGAGGAATTGTCGGAGACGCGTGATCTGCAGCCCTTGCTGGCTCTCGAGAGTGCGGATGGCCATCGTGAAGCTCTTACCGGTCCACTCCTGACCGTGCTTGAGCGAGGGATTGGCGATCCGGCGGGAACTCCTGAACGAGAGGCGACGCTCTTTACGTATGCCCTCTATCTGTTGGCCAAATGGCGAGAGACGCGCGCCTATCCCTTGGTGCTTCGCTGGCTTTCGCTTCCGGGTGAGGGGGCGTTTGACATTGCCGGTGACATCGTGACCCAGGATGGCGCGAGGATTTTGGCGGCGGTGTGCGATGGTGATTTGGAACCGATCAAGCAGTTGGTATTGAATCGCGACGCCAGTGAGTCTGGCCGGGGCATCGCGGTGGATGCCTTGGGTTTGCTGGGTGTCTGGGCGGAGGTGCCGAAGCGAAGTGTCGATGAATACCTGTTGTGGTTGGCCAAGGAAGGATTGGAACGGACCGGCGGTTATCTTTGGGGTGCGTTGGCGTCCGCCTGCGTCGATACCGAAGTGATTGAGGCAATTCCGCATTTGCGGAGGGCGTATGAAGAAAGGCTGATTGATCCGGACTTCATCAGCATCGAGGAACTTGATGAAGTGGAACGTGGCCCGCGCGGCAAATGGATTGAGCGCGAGCAGGATTTGCGTCCTCCGATTACCGACATCGCCGAAGCCACGCGTTGGTGGGGCAATTTCGGGAAATCGGAAATTGAACGCGACGCGAAGGATTCTCTGTTTGAAAAAATGGAATCAGAAAGCGTCACTCTTCCCCCCGCGGTATCGCCGAAGGTGGGGCGTAACTCGCCCTGCCCCTGTGGCAGCGGAAAGAAGTTCAAGCAGTGCTGTGGTAACTAGTACCGGGGGCTATCTGTTCTGGGTGATCTATTCATTACGTTCACTTTCTCATGAACTGGTCAGGAAATCTAGCACGCCTCAGAAAATGGATTAAGACTTTTGAGAGGGATGGCTTTTGTCTTGGACTACCTGCGCTTGTTGGCGACCGTAATCTTCCAGTAAACTGTTTAGTGGTTTTGTTTCCTTGTTTTCGTCTGCTACTAAATAGTCCAAAACAGCCGTTGCCGTCGTAGGGTTCGTTGCGAATGGGACTTGGTATACATCACAAAGTCTACCCAGGGCTTCTATGTCCGCATGGTGAGGATGTGCTGATAGTGGATCACGAAAGAAAATAATGCCTTTGATATTGTCTGTGGAAATCATCTGGCCGATTGCCTGGTCTCCGCCTAGTGGGCCTGACTTTACTTTTTTGGATAAGACAATTTGCGCTTCTTTATATAATAACGTTCCAGTGGTTCCAGTGGCCACGAGTGGGAATTTGTTTATTTTATTCAGGTTAGATTTGACGAATTGAACCAACGATTCCTTCATCTCGTTATGCGCTACTAACCCCAGATATTTAACGTTATCTTGAGTGAAGAATATTTTATTAGCGGTAGCGTTCTTTTTATACAGGTCTTCGAAGATATACTTGCACTTGAGGGCTACTTTTGAGTCCTGGCGCAGGAGTGTTTCATACGCGGTAAGGTCAAATTCCAAAACCTCTGTGGGTTCCATGGCAACAGCGTCAGCAGTCCGCTTTCCCTGGTCCGAAAACATAGCTTCGCCAAATACCTCTCCTTTAGACAAGCTTGCTATCAAGTGATTATCATGATGAATATTCACTTGTCCACTGATGGTGAACATCAGGGAAGTAGCAGGTTCTCCTCCCTTGAGGATAATCGCTTTTTCACCATACTTACGTGTGGTCGACACGCCGATTAGCTGAAGAATTTCATGATTCGCCAATCGTCCAGCTAATGGAGTAGTTTTTGAGAGAATACCAATTAAATCTGCACTCGTTTTGCTCATTTTAATCCTTTCGAGGTTTGATCATAGTAGTTGGAGAATAGTAGTTGGAGAATAGTAGTTGGAGAATTCAAAATGCTTAACGTCGGTTGATTAAGTGTCGTATCTATCCTTTCTTTCAAGCTGTAGCAATGAATAAATACTTTTGTTCCATCACAAAAATACGTCCGCAACAAACGATCGTTGTGAAGACAAAGATTAGTGGACTCACGCCTTGGCCCGAGCAATTCCTGCGGCGGATGGGTCTATTTCTTTTTCCCGAGGTCCTTGATCATCTGGCAGATGTACTCGACGTTTTCGAGTGACTCGGTAATCGCTTTCGGGAGGTCGGTGGCGATCTGGCGGGAATCGGCGCTGGTCAGTAGATCAGGGTTCTCTTCCGACGGGCTGCCCGGAGTGACGGAATCGACGAGCTTTTGCTGCTCGGCGAGCATGGGGGTGATGCGATTGACAGTGTCTTTGACGTAGTGGATGCGGTGGGAAAGGGTTTGGAGCGGCGATTGGAGGCGCGTCGCCAGATCTTGCGAATCGGTGGCGGTGGATTCACGGGCTTCGAGGAGTTTCTTGGTGAGGAAAGCGGTCTGGGATTCCATCTCCTTATGCTTGGAGAGATCGCGGGCGACGATGACGAGATGGGGTTCGTTGTCGATCTTCTCGCGGATGGCGCAAACGCGAGCTTCAAGGTGGCGCCAGGTACCATTCTTGTGTTGGAGGCGGAATTCCAGGATCTGGCAGGTTTCCTGATTGATGCAGGCGGAGATGGAGGCGGTGGCTGCCTCCGTGTCGTCAGGATGCAGCCATTCGAAAATCGAACTGTCCTGCGAACCCTCGAGATTGCGCCCGAGGTTTTTCATGACGGAAGGGCTGAAGTATTCGGGCTTCCCTTCGACGCTCATCACGATGATGAGGTCGGCGGCGTTCTCGGCGATCAGTTTGAACCGTTCCTCGCTGAGGCGCAGTCGTTGTTCGGAGCGTTGATAGTTGTCGACGTTTTGTTGGAGGATGCTGATGGAGTTCCGCAGATCGTTGGTGCGCGCATTGATGATGTCTTCGAGCTGGTCGAATCGCAGTCGGGCTTCCTGCTGCAGGCGCCACTTCTCGGTCATCGCACAGGCAAGCTGCAGGACTTCCACGTTGTCGAACGGTTTCTTGAGGATGACGAGGCGGTCGGATTGGCCGAACTTGCCGATCATTTCGTCCCAGGAATAATCTGAGTAGGCTGTGCAAATGACGACCTGAAGGTCGGGGTCGGCTTCCCAGAGGTGGGTGGTAGTTTCGATCCCGTCCCAGCCTGGTGGCATCCGGACATCGACGAAGGCGAGCGCGAAGGGTGCCTTTTGGGCGAGCGCTTCCTTGGTCTGCTCGAGCGCTTCCTGGCCTTGGGATGCGAAGGTGAGTTCGTAATCTGTGTAGTTTGCCTTGGCCGGGGCATCTTCGCCAAACAACGCAGACTCGGCCGCCTCGAGTTCCGAATCTCCGGCGGGAGCGTTGGCGAGGATCTTACGGAAATCTTCGTGAATGGCCTGATTGTCATCGACGATCAGAATTCGTCGATTTTTTGGGATGGTTTGCTCGCTCAATTTGTTTCCTTCTCAAAAAGTTTTGTGGGGAGTTTCACGACGAACATGGCTCCTTTGCCCAGACCTTCGCTTTCGGCGCTGATGGAACCGCCCATTTCCGTAACGGCTAGCGCGCTGCTGTGCAATCCAAACCCGTGGCCGTCCTTCTTGGTGGTGAATCCGTGGGCGAAGATGGTTTCCAGGTTTTCCTTGGAAATGCCTTTTCCCGTATCGCGCACGCTGATCTCCACGCCGTCTTCATTCAGCTGCCGGGCGGTGATGTAGAGTTTCTTGGGGGAGGCTTCGAGCATTGCCTGCTTGGAGTTGCGGATCAGGTTCACGAGCACCTGGAGGAGCTTGTTCTTGACCACAAAGATCGGCGGAGTCGCCTCGATCTGCTTCACCACATCCACGTCGTGCCGGCTGAGTGAGGAATCTTCCATGTTGAGGGCCTGATCGATCAGCTCCGTGGGGGCGATCAGCTCGATGGTGCCGCCGACTTTGGCGTAGCCCTGCTGGGTGGCAATGATTTCGCCGATGTGATCGACGTTCTTGCGCATTTCGGACAGTTCGTTCAGGAGGGCGTCCCGTTCGTCCCGCAGAACCCCCGCAAGTTTTTCGAGGAAAGTGGGAATCTGACGCCCTTTCTCGTTTTCCGTCAGAAAGGCACTGAGGTTGTCCTTGTTTGCATTGAGCAGGCGGCACACCCGATCGAGATTGGAAGTCTTGGAACGCCGGATCTTTTCGGAGACGACATTGGCAGACACATTCACACTGTTGAGCACGTTGCCGACATTGTGCAGCACGCCGGTGGCGACTTCGGCCATGCCGGCCAGGCGCGAGGTTTCGACAAGGTCCTCGTTCTTTTCCTGAAGTTCGCGTTCGGTGCGTTTGAGTTCCGTGATGTCTCGTGAAATCCCAATGAGACCACTGATCTCCTGCATCGAATCGTAGATGGGGACCTTGGTGACGGACGCCCAGATGGTTTCGCCGGAGGGGCTTTTCTGCTTTTCCATCTTGTTCACCATGGGTTTGCCGGTAGCCATGATCAGCTCCTCATCCTGCATGAACTGCCGGGCGAGGTCGGGGGGGTGAAAGTTGAAATCGGTTTTTCCGACCACCTGTTCGGGGTTTTCCACGCCCAGCCGTTCAGCCAAGGCCTTGCTGACTTTCATGAAGCGGGACTGGGTGTTTTTGAAATAGATACGGTCAGGCATGTGGTCGAGCAGGGCCTGCAGGAGTTCGCGGTATTGCGCCATCTCCAGCTCGGCTTCGACCAGTTCGGTGATGTCCTTGGCGATGCCGAAGGTTCCGATGACGCGTCCGTCGGGATTGCGCCAAGGAATCCGGGAGGTGAGAACCCAGGAAGATTTGCCATCGGGGGTGGTCTCGCGTTCCTTCTTCCCGAGGATCGGTTTGCCGCTGCGAATGACGTCCTGATCGTCAGCGAAAGTGGCGAGTGCGTGTTCCTCGGAAAAGAAATCGAAATCGCTTTTTCCAACTGCGGCTGCGGGCCCCTCCAAACCGAACTGACGGGCGAGGGAATCGCTACTGCGGACATAGTGGGATTCCGTGTCCTTGAAGAAAAGTCGGTCGGGGGAGTTCTTCATGAACGCTTCGATGAGCGAGCGTTCGTATTCCGCGTCTTCTCCAAACCCGCCTTTGGCCGCCATGAGCCGGGTGTTCCCCGCCGCCTGCTGATGGCATTCCAGCCGAGCTTTGGTCACCAACGCAGAAACGATATAACGTAACGTGATGGCGCTCGGATGCACCAGCGGTACTACCCGATCCGAGGCTCCGAATTGCCGCGTCCAGTCGTCGGCCTCGATGTCGGCCTCGGCGTCCTGAACCACCAAGATCTGTAGATTCGGATGTCGTATCCAAAGATCGCCGGCGGTATCCAGCCCGGTGCCATTCGGCATCTTCCGGGGGCTGAGAATTACGACCGAGGTACCCGAGATGTCAGATTCGCCGGCGACTGCGCTCTCGAGTTCGCCGCTGGTCGGAACGGCAGCGTAATGGGCCAGTTCGGGGTGATCTTTCTCAATCTGCTCCAATAACGCCGAGACGGTTCCGTTCTCATCCCATACGAGAACGCTGGCCGGGGTCGGTGGCGCTGAAGATTCCATGCTGTGGTTGTGGACCCGAAGGTCGCCTGAGCGATAAGAGGAGTGTAGAGATCAGGTCCGGGCACTCAAGCCCAACCTGACAATTACACTGGATTTTTGTGCATTGAAACTGGGGTGAAAGCGGGGAGGGGATCATTTTTCCGATGCGGGTCATTCGGTTCGTCAGGGGAAACTCCGGACTCCAAAAAACAAGCTCAAATAAAATTTAGGATTCAAAATCCAATTAAACTCGCCCGCTTCAACCCGCACCCGCGGATTGAAGCTTGGAGATTATTTGGAGCTTGTTTTTGAGGCTTGGAGCTTTTTCAAATTCCGCCCGCTCGGCATTGTCTCGTCCGTCTCCGCCTCAACTTTTTACAGAGACACTGGATTTTGCCTTCAGAAGGTAGGTTCCCAGCCGGGGCGGTAAGAGCGTTTCCAATATTTCATCGCTTCCGGATTATCGATCGGTTTACCGGTCTTTTGATCGATGTTGAGGACGCTGTTGCTGCGATACGCGATGTTGCCGAGGTGGCACCAGATCGAGCTGATCTGGGCGTCGCGGATATCGGCATTGAGCGGTTTGTCGTCGCGGATAGCATCGGCGAGATTCTGGAAATGAGGATCTTGGTTGCTGCTGCCTTTGATCCGTTCGATCTCTTTGCCGCGGAGATCGTGGATGACAAAATCCGCATTGCTGAAGCCCATGATCCCTTCGGTCCCGTAAAACGCGACGAATGGGGTGGGTTCGCTTTTCCGGGGGTGACAACTGCTGGCCTCCCATGTCGCTCCAGCGTCGCCGCAATGGTAGGTGGCGTAAGCAGTGTCGGGAGTTTCCTGGTCATCATCAAAGTGGTAACGGCTGCCCATGCAGGAAACCTGCTTCGGGTATTTTACACCGAGACCCCAGCGGCAGATATCGAGGGCGTGGATCCCGTTGTTGGCGAGTTCGCCACCACCGTAATGCCAGTGCCAGTGCCAGTTGTAGTGAAGGAGATTGTCCTTGTAGGGGCGTTCCGGCGTCGGGCCCTGCCACATCTCCCAATTCAACCAGTCGGGAACCGGCGCGGGTTTGCCCTTGCCGATCGTTCCCCGGGCACTTTTGTACCAGGTGCGGGTGTAGAGAACTTTTCCGATGGCACCGGCCTTGAGCCGTTCGATTCCCTCGCGGTAGTGGGGCATGCTCCGGCGCTGGTTGCCCATCTGCACCTTGCGTTTGTGCTTATCGGCCGCCTCCATGAGGGCCTGGGATTCCCAGGCATTGTGACTGCCGGGTTTCTCCACATAGACGTGTTTGCCCGCGTTGATCGCCATGATCGCGGCGGGTGTGTGCCAGAAGTTTGGGGTGGCGATGGAGATGATGTTCACATCGCGGTCCTCAAAGATACGCCGCATGTCGGTGACGCCCTTCACCTTGCGCTTTTTTTGGCGGGATTCGACCGACTTTGTCGCAGAGGCGAGGCGAGTCTCATCCACTTCGCAGACATATCCGACTTCGACGTTCTTGCGTGTCAGCCAGGATCCCACATGGGACATGCCGCGGCGCAATCCGACGACCCCCACGGTCAGGCGATCTCCGGGACTTCCGTCGGCAAACACTGCCGGCGGGGTGGAGGCGGCCAGCATGGCTCCGATGGCTCCGGTTTTTTGAACGAAACTACGACGGGTCTCTTTGTTATTCATGGGTTGGGCAAATATGTCTTACGGACGTCTTGGGTCTGAGGAGCTTGATAGGTTTAGCTCTCCACAAAGTCAAAATCCAAAAGTGAACTCATTTTGGTCACGATCTGGCGGCAGTTCGATTTCGCAGTGGGACATCACTGCTTTCCGGGATGGGTCAGGCGGATCGCGCGGAGATCGATTGTGCGGGCACCGGGGATTTCCAAGGCATTCACCTGCATTTCCACGGCCCCTTTGCGGAGCTTCATTGTTCCAAGTTCCAGCCATGTCCAGATCGCCGCGATAGCGATCACTGAACCCGGGTTCGCGGGTGGCATTTTGCCAGGCCGCTCGCCACGGGCGTGAGTTTCTGGGCCCGGATGAGCGCAGCGAAGGGGTGGATACTCCTGACACTGGTGTCCAATTCCGGCCCGGATCGACAGACCGTGATGACGGCAAAATCCGCGGTTGAGGTCGGGAGAGAGTGGAAACTGATCCGATTCCCGGTGACGGCATTCCATTCGCGTTCCTTCGTGGATGTGGATCGGGCGACGATTGAATTCATCGGCGAGGGGCCGACCGAGTTTTTCCTGGATGATCTGCAACTTGAGGGACGCTGGCGGCCGTTTGGGCTGCGCTGACTCGGGTGATCTTCAAAGGACGTTGGCCTCGGGGCCGTCGGATTATCGAGAATCCTAAAGGGCGGCGTGAATTCGATTTGTTCGCCTGCCCCTGAAATCCATTGACGCTCTCAGGGTGCGTCTCTATTTTTGTGCTCCTTAAAACACAAAACTAAAAACAGATGCGAATTATCAGATGAGTGCAGCAGGAAAAGGTCTGGATGGAATTATAGCGGCCAGTACGAAGCTTAGCGACGTAAGGGGACAGGAAGGCGTGCTGATTTACAATGGTTACAACATTGATGAGTTGGCCGGGCATGTGAGTTTTGAGGAAGTTGTTCACCTTCTTCACTATGGAACACTGCCGAACCGCGCGCAGCTGGATGCGTTGCACGCGACGCTTCGCGGCCTACGCGAACTTCCCCAGGGAGTGATCGATATCATCAAGAGTCTTCCCAGCGATGCTCCTCCGATGCATGCCATTCGCACGGCGGTTTCGGCTTTGGGCTGCACGGATAGCAATGCGGACGACCAGACTTTGACGGTTCAGCAACGGCAGGCGCTGCGGTTGATCGCCCAGATCCCGGTTGCGATGGCCGCTTTCCACCGTCACCGGCAGGGCAAGGAAGTCATCGCGCCCGATCTGGAATTGGGCGAAGCCGCCAACTTCCTCTACATGATGGATGGGGAGAAAGCATCCGACGAAGCCGTGTCGACCCTGGACATGTGCTATGTCCTTCACGCCGATCATGGCATGAACGCTTCGACGTTCAGTGCGCGAGTCACAATTTCGACCCTGAGCGACATGTATTCTGCGGTGACCACGGCGATCGGCACCCTCAAGGGCCCGCTCCATGGCGGTGCCAACGAAGGCGTCATCAAGATGCTTCAGGAGATTGGCAGCCTCGACAAGGTCGATGCGTTCATCGATGAGGCCTTGGAGAAGAAGCTGAAGATCATGGGCATTGGGCATCGTGTCTACAAGGTGCTCGATCCCCGAGCTCCGCACCTGAAGCGCATGGCGCACATCCTGAGTTCCAAGCTGGGTGAGCCAAAATGGATTGCCATGAGCGAACGCATCGCCGAATTGATGCTGGAGAAGAAGAACCTCAATGCGAACGTCGATTTCTATTCGGCCACGGTTTACTACTCCTTGGGAATTCCAACCGATCTGTTCACTCCAATTTTTGCGATCGCACGCGCGGCCGGTTGGACCGCACACGTGTTGGAGCAGTTGGCTGACAACCGGCTGATTCGCCCGCAGAGCGAATACGTCGGGCCCGTTGGCCTGAAGGTGGTTCCCGTCGATCAACGATAATTTCAGACAGCCGCCCGAATCTTGGTTCCACCGTGGAACCCGAGGTGATGGCGGCTGATTGGTGCTTTAATATATGAATATTCACGAATATCAGGCCAAAGAGCTATTCAGCCAGTACGGCGTTGCAGTTCCGAATGGCGAGTCCTGCGATACGGCCGAGAAGGCCCGCGCGATCGCGGATCGGCTGATGGCCGACGGATCGGAAATGCTGGTCGTCAAGTCACAGATTCACGCTGGCGGTCGCGGCAAGGGAACGTTTAAGAGCGGCTTTCAGGGCGGCGTCAAGCTGACCAAATCCGCCGAAGAACTTGAAGAGTTCGCCCGCAGCATGCTGGGTGAAGTGTTGGTGACCAAACAAACTGGTGAAGAAGGCCGGCTGGTCTCCACGCTGTTGGTTGCGGACGCCCCGGAGATCAAGAACGAACTGTATTTTGCGGTACTTCTGGATCGCGCCACTTCCAGACCCCTGATCATGGCCAGCACCGAAGGCGGTGTAGACATCGAGGAGGTCGCTGAATCCACGCCCGAAAAGATCGTTAAGGAATGGATCGATCCGGCGCGCGGACTTTATCCATATCAGGCCCGCAAAGTCGCGGTGGCACTGGGACTCGGCGGCAAGCTGCTCAATTCGGCCAGCAAGCTCATCATGGCCACCTACAAGACCTGGTGGGAATGCGATGCTTCCATGGTTGAGATTAATCCGCTTTGCATCATCGAGGATGCCGATGGCACCCAGTCGATCATGGCCGTGGATGCGAAAGTCTCTTTCGACGACAACGCGCTTTATCGACACAAGGATATCCAAGCCATGCGCGATCTGGCTGAAGAGGCTGATCTGGAGATCGAGGCCAGCAAGTATGACCTGAACTACATCAAGCTGGATGGCAACATTGCCTGCCTGGTGAATGGCGCGGGGCTCGCAATGGCCACGATGGACATCATCAAACATTTCGGCGGTGAACCGGCCAATTTTCTTGATGTGGGCGGTGGTGCCAGCAAGGAACAGGTGAGCGCGGCATTCAAGATCATCCTGAGCGACCCGAATGTGAACGGCATCATGGTGAATATTTTCGGAGGCATCATGGATTGCAACGTTATCGCCAGCGGCATCGTTGCCGCGGTAAAGGAAACGGGACTCACGTTGCCCCTGGTCGTCCGACTTGAAGGCAACAACGTGGCGGCTGGCAAACAAACCCTGGCAGATTCAGGTCTGACCATCGTTACCGGTGATTCAATGGCTGACGCCGCTCAGAAAATCGTCGCAGAAGTCGCGGCAGCATAAGGACAAGACATGGCAATTCTAGTTACTCCCGAAACGAAAATTTTAGTGCAGGGCATCACCGGTGGATTCGGTGGACGCCATGCAAAACTCAGTCTGGACTACGGCAGTCAGGTCGTCGCCGGCGTCACGCCCGGCAAGGGCGGTCAGACCTTTGATCATGGCGATATCAGCGTGCCGATCTTTGACACCGTGGCTGAAGCTGCCGCAGAAACCGGTGCCACGACCAGTGCCGTGTTCGTTCCGCCTCCGTTCGCGGCCGACGCGATCTTGGAAGGTGCGGACGCCGGATTGGAACTCGTGGTGGCGATCACTGAAGGAATTCCAGTTCGCGACATGGTCCGGGTAAAACGCGCCCTGGAAGGCATGAGCACCCGATTGATTGGCCCAAACTGTCCGGGTGTTGTGACACCTGGCACGGGCGAAAATTCTCAGGGTGGCTGCCGTATCGGCATCGCGCCCGGTTACATTCACAAGGCCGGCAACATTGGAGTGTTGTCGCGTAGCGGAACGCTTACGTATGAGGCGGTTTGGCAGCTCACCTGTCGCGATGTAGGGCAGTCGACCTGTGTCGGAATTGGCGGCGATCCGGTGAACGGAACGTCGCATCTGGATGTGATCAAGATGTTCATGGAGGATGACGATACCACGGGCATCATCATGATCGGTGAAATTGGCGGTGACGCCGAAGAGGAGGCGGCTGCGTGGATCAAAGAACACGGGACCAAACCGGTTGCCGGTTTTATCGCGGGCACTACTGCGCCTCCCGGACGACGAATGGGGCACGCCGGGGCAATCGTATCTGGCGGCAAAGGAACGGCGGAAGCGAAGATCGAAGCGTTCAAGGAAGCCGGAATCGCAGTTGCTGCAACTCCGAGTGAGATGGCTGATACGTTGCTTGAGATGATGTAGGGTGGAGGATCCGTCTTATCAGACGAATCGGACCCCTTAGCCTGAGCCTGCCAATTGGGCGCTCAGCTCTCTCGGCTGAGCACTTTGTGCACGATGAGCAGCAGGCGTTCCGTTGAAAATGGTTTTGCCAGAAACTCGACATTCGCGTCGGGGGCGGCCTCGTTGACGGTCGCCTTTTCGGCTTCGAGGAGTCCGCTGATGGCGATGAATCTTACGCTCGTTTCCATTTTCCGTAGCGATCGGATCAGTGCCGCGCCATCCATGACGGGCATCATGATGTCGGTTATCACCACGGAAATTTCGGCGCGATGCCGCATAAACTCGGTGAGGCCTTCCGTGCCGTCGTTGGCGGTCAAAACGTTGTAGCCGTACTTCTCCAAAGTCGCCTGCGTGATCTCGCGGAAGGCGGCTTCGTCGTCGACCAGAAGAATAGTCTCACCGTTGCCGCGCGGCAGGGTGGGGCGGCTTGATTTCGCCGGGCTGGTGATGGGCGCGGTGGTGACCGCCGGGATGAAAATCTTGAAGCGGCTCCCGCGTCCTTGCTCACTTTCGACGACCGCGAATCCTTCGTGGTTTGCGAGGATGGTTTGCACGGTGGTGAGTCCCAGTCCGGATCCTTGGCCGTGTTCCTTGGTGGTGTAGAACGGGTCGAAGATTCGCTTCTGCACGTCTGCCGGCATACCCATGCCCGTATCGGCCACGGTAATCTGAACGTGCAGGCCGGGGTGACCGCCGTTGCGAAGCAGGGGATCGTTTTCCTTGAGCAGAATGTTTTCTGCGGAGACATGGATGCGTCCGCCCTCCGGCATCGCATCCCGGGCATTCACACAGAGGTTCATCAGCACCTGGTGGAGTTGCGTGGGATCACCGATCACCGGCCAGAGATCATCGGCCACAGTGGTTTGAATCTGGATGGATCGGTTGAGCTTTTGCTTGAGAATTGTGGAGATCTCACCGATGAGATGGGAGGCCGAGGTCTCAATGCGGTCCCCTTCATCACCGCGGGCGAAGGGGAGCACCTGCTTGATCAGGTTCGCGCCGCGTTGGGTGGTGGATTCCATCGTATCCAACCAGCGCAACCCTTCGCTGTCATCCACGCGCAGGCGCAAAAGCTGCGAGGCGAGAATGATGGGCGCCAACATGTTGTTCAGCTCGTGCGCAATGCCGCTGGACAACGCGCCCAGGCTTTCCAAGCGCTGGGAGCGGAGAAAGTGAGATTCACTGATCTTCTTGTCCGTGACGTCGGTGTTGATGATCAGTTGGGACTTCGGTTTGCCGTCCTGATCCTTGACCAAAGTCCAGCGGCTCTGGATGAGAATTTCTTTGCCATCGCGCGTGCGGTGGCGATGTTCGCCCTTCCACTCGCCCTTGTGCCGGACCACCTCACGGGCTTCCGTCACCTGGTCGGGAATTTCGGTTCCGTGCAAAAGTTCGTGTAGGTTCTTTCCCAGTGTCTCTTCGGAACTCCAGCCGTAGAGATGCTCGGCACCCTTGTTCCAGTAGACTACGCCATCATTCATGTCACAGACCGTGATGGCGTCCTGCGCCTTGTCGAGGAGGGCCGCCTGGGCGCGGATCTGTTCCTCGGCATGGCTGCGATCGGTGATGTCGCGCGAGACCAGGATGACGCTGGTGACCGCGCCGCGCTCATTGCAGACGACATTGATCTGTGATTCCAGGCTGCGTAGCGATTGGTCGGCGAGTTGGAGCCGGAATTCAATCGTTCGGCCCGTGCCGGTGCGGATGGTTTCCTTGAGGGCTTGGGCGAACGAATCGCGATCCTGTTCATGCACGAGCTCCGCAAAACATACTCCGGGAGTGGCGGCAGGTTCATTCAGCAGAGTTCTCAGTGAGGGGCTGCAATATTGCCAGTCACCATTGTTGTCCAACTGCACGATGAGGTCGGACACATTGTCGGTGATTTGCCGGAGACGTTCTTCGCTGAGGCGGAGCTGATCCTCGGCTGCTTCTCGGCGAGCGCGTTCCTCGACCTCCCTCACCGCCCGACGCACAGAAGGAACGAGGCGTTCGATTCGCTGCTTGAGGACGTAGTCGGTTGCGCCCTGTTTGAGGCTTTCCACCGCCCGTTCCTCACCCATCACGCCGGACAGCAGGATGAAGGGGATCTGCGGGCAGGTGTCCTGCGCGATTTTCAGAGCGGAAAGGCCGTCGAACGAGGGTAGGGAATAGTCAGACAGAATAAGATCGAAGTTGCCGGCTTCAACGGCTTCCACGAACTGATCGCGGCGGTCCACCATGATGAACTCGGAGGCGAGCTTTTCTTCCTTGAGCAGGCCTTTGACCAATTCGCGGTCAGCGGGGCTGTCTTCCAGGTAAATGACTCTCAAAGGACGGTTGGCTGTGGTCATTTGTTAACGTCGGGAATGCGATATTGCTGGGCGTGACACAGAGTGGAACTTTGGCCTGACCGGGGCTTACGCTCAGGGCTGTGCTGCGTTTAGATGAGGCGGCTGGTTGGTTCGCCCCCAGAAAGAAGCGATCTGTTGCACGGTTTTGATGAATTCGTCGAAATCGACCGGCTTTACCATGTAAGCATTGACGCCGTTGCTGTAACTCCGGAGGACGTCTGCTTCTTCCCGGGAGGAGGTGAGCTTGACGACCGGTGGCTTCGCCAAGCTTGGGTCGGCTCGCATTGCCTCCAAAACTTCCAAGCCGCTGACTTTGGGTATCTTGATGTCGAGCAGCGTGACTGCGGGCAAACTTTCGGGCCGATCCGAATAGCTCCCCGGCATCCTTAAATACTCCAAGGCTTCCTCGCCTTCGCGAACAACCGCAACTTCATCGGCGAGATTTTTGTCCGCCAAAGCGCACAAAGCCAACTCAACATCGTTGGGGTTGGCTTCGGCGAGAAGTATGCGTTGGGGGCTCATTCAGTGTGGTGATTTTGACGCGCGAACTGCGACGGGCAAAGCTATTTTTGATTTGGGATGGCAATGCTTCGGCCTGATTGGGCGGATTCGAGCAGCCAAGGGGCGCGAATAGGCAAGTGTGAGTTCTTGTTGGAACCCGAACTATGCCTAAACTCTCAAACAATGATCCGATTCTGCCGTATCCTTCTCGTGCTGGGTTTGTCGTCCATGCTCCCTGTCCGTGCTGCCGATCAGCGTCCCAATTTCATCGTGGTACTCTGCGATGATCTGGGTTACGGCGATTTGCACTGCTATGGCAACGATGAGTTGCATACGCCCAACCTGGATCGGTTTGCGCAAGAGGGCTTGCGACTCACGAGTTGTTATTCCTCGCATCCGAACTGCTCGCCTTCCCGCACTGGCCTGATGACTGGCAGGACTCCGTTTCGGGTTGGGATACACAATTGGATTCCGATGCTTTCGCCCATGCATGTCCCGCCGAACGAAATCACGATTGCGACGTTGCTGCGCGATTCGGGATACGACACGGCGTTGAGCGGAAAATGGCATCTGAATGGCCGATTCAATCTCACCGGTCAGCCGCAACCTGGTGATCATGGTTTCAATCACTGGTTTGCCACCCAGAACAACTGTCTGCCCAACCATCGCAATCCGTATAATTTTGTTCGCAACGGTATTCCGCTCGGACCGCTCAAGGGATACGCGGCCCATCTGGTCACTGATGAAGCGGTGTTCTGGTTGCGAGAGGTCAGGGATCAGCAGAAGCCGTTCTTCCTGTTTGTGTCCTATCATGAACCGCACGAACCCATCGCCACCGATCCCAAGTATGAGAAACTCTATCCTTCCGAAGATCCGAGCTATGCGCCGCATCACGGGAATATCACGCAGATGGACGATGGGTTTGGTCGTCTGCTGAAGGCCGTTGATGACCTGGGCTTACGCAAGAACACGCTGGTCTTTTTCACCAGCGACAATGGGCCTGCCAAGACCGGCTTTCATCCGAATGGCTCGAGCGGGCCGTTGCGTGACAAGAAAGGCTTTATCGCCGATGGCGGGATTCGGGTGCCCGGGATCCTTCGCTGGCCCGGTCGGACCAAACCAGGAACTGTGTCCGATACTCCAATCATTGGGACGGACGTGTTGCCGACCTTCTGCGAAATCGCCGGTGTTGATTTGCCGAAAGACAGACCCTTGGATGGGGCGAGTTTTCTGCCCTTGTTTGCAGGGGAACCCATCCGCAGGAGCACGCCGATGTACTGGCACTTCTACGCGGCTGGAGGTGCTCAAAATGTCGCGATACGAATGGGTGACTGGAAGCTGAGCGCGGAAATGGATGCGGGCCCGCCCCAGCAACGCGCCGGAATCGTGGCCGCAGACCAACAGACGATCAAGACTGCGGGACTCGGGAAGATGGAACTCTACAACCTGAAGAACGACATTGCGGAAACGACGGATATGAGTTCGTCCGAGCCCACCCGCTTCGCCCGCATGGCCAAACTGTTACGAACAAAATATCGGGAAGTGCAGGTGGAAAGTCCGACGTGGCCCGACTGGGAGTTTGCCCGCTACGAATCGGATCGAATCGAATGGCCGAGCTATCGGGGTGCGCGTCGCGTGCCCGAGCGGAAGGCGAAGATTCCCGCAAAGTATTTCGACAATCCGGAGATTGAGACGGTGGAGTAGATCACGAAGCTGGAGCAACTCACGTTGTCCAGTGCGTGAATCAGCGGGCAGTGGTTCTCGACCGGCGTCGTGTCTGTCGCCAACCCGACGAATACTCCGGCGAGCAGAATTACACCGATGATAAGGACTTCAAAACGAGGGTAATCCCGGATTTTGCCACACCATTCATTCCTCGGCTGACAGCATTTTTTTGCCGATACGATCTGATAGAAAAAATCGAAAAATCTTGCTGGAAATCGAATAAATGCCGGGTGCCATCGCGTCCGTAACCTACGCTTGCGGCATAGGATATTACATGTTTACTGTAGATGTTTACATTGCTGCCAGATGCCAATTTGAAAAGTATTGTGACCAGTCCTGTGCATATGAGATTTGCTTCGAAAATCGCCCTGTTGTCTTCAATGGCACTTGCCCTGACGGGTGCCGTCGCTGAAACAAAATCATCCCCCAAACCGGAGGACGCGAAGGTCAGCTATTACACTCAGGTGCGTCCCATCTTCCAACTCCATTGCGTGGGCTGTCATCAGCCGGCCAAGGCGAAGGGCGGATACGTGATGACGGATTTCAAGCGGCTGATGGGGAAGAGCGACAGTGGAAAGCTCGCGGTCGTGCCCAAGGATGCGAAGAAGAGCCTGCTCCTCGAGATGATCACGCCGAAGGACGGCGAAGCGGAGATGCCCTCGGGCAAACCGCCACTTTCTCCCGGCGACATCGAGCTGATTTCGAACTGGGTGAAACAGGGCGCTGCTGACGATTCTCCGGAATCCGCGAAGCAGGTGTTTGACATGGACCACCCGCCGACCTATTCGCAGGCCCCCTACATCATCTCCTTGGACTATTCTCCCGACGGAAATCTGATTGCTGTTGCGGGCTATCACGAAGTGCTGATTCACAACTCGCACCAGACGGACGGACGCTCCGTGATAAAACGTCTCGTTGGTTTGTCGGAGCGCATTGAGTCGGTGAAGTTTTCACCCGATGGGAAACTCTTGGCGGTTACGGGCGGATTGCCAGCGCGGCAGGGCGAACTTCAGATTTGGGAAGTGGGGTCCTGGAAGCTGAAGAACTCCATCACCACTACCTACGACACTGTCTACGGCGCGAGTTGGTCGCCGGATGGAAAACATGTCGCCCTCGGTTGCGCGGACAACACCGTGCGCGCCTTCGATATCAAGAGTGGCAAACAGGTGTTCTACAGTGCGGCCCACAGCGATTGGGCGCGGGATACGGTTTGGTCGCCGAAAGGGGACAAACTTGTATCCGTTGGTCGCGACATGTCGGCGAAGGTTTACGATTTTAAGACCGAGCGTTTCATCGACAACCTGACGTCGATCACTCCCAAGGCTTTGAAAGGTGGATTGATTGCGGTCGCCGCCCATCCAAAATTGGAGGAGGTCTTGGTCGGGGGCTCAGATGGCACGCCGCAGATCTTCCGTCTCGAGCGGATCGCCAAGCGGGTTATCGGTGATAACTCGAATCTGATTCGGCGTTATCCCACGATGAAAGGAAGGATCTTCGCCGTCGCGTATTCCCCCGATGGCAAACGCATCGTCGCGGGCAGCAGTCTGAACGGGGAAGGGCAGATTCATGTTTTCAATTCGGATGTGGACCGGACGGTCAGCAAGGAACTGACGAATGTCTTTGGAATTCGCCCCGCCTCCTTCAAGCCGGCGCAGAAAAAGCTGGTTGAAGAATATCAGACGCAGGGAGCCAAGCTTTTGGCCAGCATGGATTATCCGGTAGCTGTCTACGCGTTGACCTACAGCCCGGACGGTTCAACGATCGCCGCCTCTGGTGCCGATGGGGTGTTGCGCTTTCTGGATTCGAAGACGCTTTCCCTAAAACGCGCGTTTGTTCCTGTTCCCGTCCCGGAGAAGCAACTGCAACGGGTCGTCGGAATCTCAGTCAGCCCGGCGGACATCAAGGTTTCCAAACGTTATGACTACGGACAGGCCTTGGTTACCGGTTGGATGGCTTCGGGAGAGACCATCGATCTGACCCGGAAAGCATCTTACAAACTGTCATCGGAAATCGGCTCAGTATCGACGCGCGGGATGGTGAGACCGACGAAGAACGGCAAGGCGACAGTTGCAGTGTCCTATGGCGGGTTTGCAGCAAGTCTTTCGGTCGCGGCCACTGGAATGGACAAAGCCTTCGAGCCCGACTACATCAGAGACGTGATGCCCGTGATCTCAAAGCTCGGCTGCAACAATGGGACCTGTCACGGCGCGAAGGACGGCAAGAACGGCTTTAAGCTTTCACTCCGCGGCTACGATCCCATCTATGATGTGCGCGCATTCTCTGACGATCTCGCCGGACGTCGCATCAACTTCGCCCGCCCGGACAATTCGCTGATGTTGCTCAAGGCGACTTCCGCCGTTCCGCATCAGGGAGGCGCCCGCACGACGCCGGGCAGTGATTACTACAACGTGGTTCGAGATTGGATTTCCAATGGCTGCGAGCTGGATCTCAAATCTTCCAAAGTAAAAGGCATTGAAGTGTTTCCGAAGAATCCTGTTGTCCAGGATATCGGTGGATCGCAACAGGTTCGGGTGGTCGCCACCTATGAAAACGGTGAGACGCGGGACGTCACGGCCGAAGCATTCATTGAGCCCAGCGATATTGATATCGTAAAGACCGACGATCAGGGCTTGGCCACCACGCTGCGTCGCGGTGAAGCCGCGCTGCTCGCGCGCTTTGAAGGTGCGTATGCCGCGACGACTCTGACAGTGATGGGGGATCGCACGGGTTTTGTCTGGAAGCAACCGGAGACCTGGTCACGTATCGACGAACTCGTGGCGGACAAATGGCAGCGCATGAAGATTCTCCCTTCGGGACTTTGCACTGATGCTGAATATCTTCGGCGGGTGCATCTTGATCTGACCGGTCTGCCTCCTACTTCCGCGGCGGTGAAGAAATTTCTCGCCGATAAGCGGGATTCCAAAGTGAAACGCCTGGAAGTCTCTGGAAAGCTCATTGGTAACGATGATTTTGTTGATCATTGGGCCAACAAATGGGCGGACCTCCTGCAGGTGAATCGTAAGTTCCTGGGCGCCGAAGGCGCCAAGCTCTTTCGCGAGTGGATTCACGCCGAGGTGAAGAAGAATACTCCTTATGACAAGTTTGTTCGCAGCGTTCTGACTGCGAAGGGATCGAATAAGGAGAATCCCGCCGCTTCCTATTTCAAGATTCTACGCAATCCCGCGGAACTGATGGAGAACACCACCCATCTGTTCCTCGCCACGCGATTCAGCTGTAACAAATGCCACGATCATCCCTTTGAGCGGTGGACCCAGAATCAGTATTACGAGACCGCTGCCTATTTCGCGCAGGTGGGATTGAAGCGGGATCCCAAGAATCCGAAGGGGAATGTTGGTGGGACGGCTGTCGAGGGCGCGAAGCCACTGTACGAGGAGATCTTCGATCAGACCTCCGGCGACGTCACCCATGAGCGGACCGGCGAAATTTCAGCACCGACCTTCCCATTTGCTGTGAAGTTTAAGGCCGACTCCAAGGCGACGCGCCGCGAGCAATTAGCTGCCTGGATGACCTCTCCTGATAATCAGTATTTTGCCAAGAGCTACGCCAATCGCATCTGGGGCTACCTGGTCGGGGTCGGCATCATCGAACCACTCGATGATATCCGGGCCGGCAATCCGCCCAGCAATCCGGAACTGCTGGACTATCTGACCGACGAGTTTCTGAAGAGCGGTTTCGACGTGCGCCACCTGATGAAGCTCATTGTCGAATCACGCGCCTATCAGCTCTCGATCAAGACGCACAAATGGAATGAGGATGACGCCGTCAATTATTCCCACGCGCTGGTTCGACGGCTGCCCGCCGAGGTTCTTTACGACACTATTCATCGCACCTTGGGATCCAAACCCAATATTCCCGGAGTCGCAGCCGGAATGCGCGCGGCCCAGCTGCCTGATGCCGGTATCAAATTGAAGGACGGCTTCTTTGCCACGATGGGCAAACCTCCGCGCGAGAGCGCCTGTGAATGTGAGCGCGTCAACGACGTTCAACTCGGCCCGGTCATGGCCATGATCAGCGGGGCGACCGTGGGCGATGCGATCAGTGATCCCAAGAACGCCCTTGCTCAACTCGTGGAGAAGGAAAAGGACGATCACAAAGTGGTAAACGAAATCTTCCTGCGGGTGCTGAATCGGCCCGCCACCGCCGGCGAGGTCAAAGCGACGCAGAAAACTATCTCGGGTATCGCGGGCGGCCACAAGAAACTCGTCGCGGAATTGGCCGCTTACGGCAAGAAGCTAAAACCCATCACCACGCGGAAGCAGAAGGAGCGTGCAAAAGAGCTGACGGCATCCAAAGCCGAATTCGCTGCCTACGTGAAATCAATTGCTGAGCAGGAGAAGAAACGAGCCCAGGCACGGGTGGACAAAATTGCCAAGGCTGAGAAGGCGGCAAAGGACTACGAGAAGCAGTTGCCGAAGAAGCAATCGGAATGGGAGAAAAAGCAGGACCTGAAGTTGAAGTGGAATGTCCTGAAACCCACAAAGCTCGCGGCGACCGGCGGAGTGACCCTGACGAACAATAACGACGGCACGATTTCCGCAGGGAAAAAGGGGAACAAGAGTGTTTACACAATTACGACCGAGACCGCGCTGAAGAACATCAGCGCGATCCGGTTGGAAGCGCTTTTGGACAAATCCATGCCCAAGAATGGTCCGGGCTACCACTCCGACGGGAATTTTGTCCTGACGGAATTCGAAGTGAAGATCGCGCCGAAGGATGCCCCCAAGAAATCGGTGAAGGTAAAGCTGGAGAAAGGGGCCGCCAACTTTACGCAGACCAGCTTCGCGATCGCCAAGACCGTGGACGGTCGGGTGGACGGTCGTGACGGCTGGGCAGTTTCTCCCCAGGGCGGCAACGAACATTGGGCAACCTATCAGTTCCAGAAACCCGTGAAGAATCCGAAGGGATCGATCATTACGATCACGATCAATCACGCGTTCAAGCAGGCCAAACCTTTCCGTCTGGGCAAATTCCGACTGGCATTGGCTGACAGCGCCAAACCGACGGGACTTAGCCTGTCGGAGAGCCTGGCCGCTGTGCTTCGTCTGCCTGCGGACAAACGTTCGAAGGAGCAGTTGGCGAAATTGAAAAAATCCTACGAATTGACCGACAAGACGCTCGCCGCCCGTCGCACTGCGGTGGCCACTGCCAAGAAAGCGCTTACCCGCGACAAACGTGAGGTGGTCCTCGAAAACGTGGTGAAACGCTTCGAACAGCCGCTCCCGGCCGATCCTGAACTGACCCGTCTGCAACGCGCGGCGAAGCTCAGCGAGGGGCAGTTGAAGAAAGTTCGACTGGTGGGAATGCAGGATCTGGCATGGGCTTTGGTGAACTCATCGGCCTTCCTATTTAATCATTGAGCACGAAATTGAACTTTGGCACCTTAGATAAACAAACAAAGACTATCTATGATCAGAATCCCAGGTGAACCCGGAAAAGACCTCTGCGACGCCGGTCTCGGCGTAACCCGCCGCGACATCCTCCGCGTTGGCGGCTCGGCCATGCTTGGCCTCTCGCTCGGCGGAATGTTCAACCTCAAGGCTCACGCCAAAGGCACCCGCAAGAGCGGTCGCGGTTGGGGCAAAGCCAAGAGCGTGATCATGATCTACCTTCAGGGTGGGCCAAGTCATCTCGACCTCTGGGATCCGAAGGAAAACGTTCCCGATAACGTACGCTCCAATTTTAAGCCGATCTCCACCAAGATCCCGGGTGTCAAATACACCGAACTGCTGCCGAACCTCGCCAAGGTGAATGACAAGTTCACGATGATGCGTTCGATCAGCTACACGCCGAACGGTCTTTTCAACCACACCGCCGCGATCTACCAGATGATGACCGGCTACACCACCGACAAGGTGAGCCCATCCGGTCAGCTCGAGCCACCCAGCCCGAAAGACTTTCCCAACTTCGGCTCCAACATCATCCGGCTCCGTCCGCCGACGGAGCCGATGCTGCCGTTCGTCATGATGCCGCGTCCGCTGCAGGAGAGCGGGGTGATCGGAAAGGGCGGTAGCGCCGGTTTCCTGGGTAAGGCCTTTGATCCTTACACGCTCTACCCCGCCGGCGACGACATGGACATGGGCAAGATGGACAAGATTCAGGTCGATGACCTGAAGTTGCGTCCCGATGTTTTCTCCCATCGGCTCGAGCGCCGCGAAAGCCTTCGTGCGGAGATCAACAAGGCGATGCCTGATATGGAAAAGGCGGTCGAGGATTACAGTCTGAACGAGTACTATAAGCAGGCGATGAACCTTATCGTCTCCGGTCGGGCTCGCAACGCCTTCGATCTGAAACAGGAACCCGAACGGCTGCGTGATTCATACGGTCGGAATACCTTCGGTCAAAGCTGTCTGCTGGCCCGTCGCCTGGTGGAAGCCGGCACCCGCGTCGTCG
The DNA here is from genome assembly GCA_047608975.1 of Limisphaerales bacterium. GTDB lineage: Bacteria > Verrucomicrobiota > Verrucomicrobiia > Limisphaerales > JAYPXF01. The sequence continues at coordinate 137,520 of JBLFYM010000001.1, forward strand.
AGGTCGTCTGGCCCAAGGTTGCCAATTCGAACAATCATTCTTGGGATGTGCACACGGGCCTGAATGATCGCATGAAGGATCAATCGGCTCCGATGCTCGACCAAGGTCTGGCGGGATTGTTCACTGATCTCGATCAACGCGGACTGCTGGACGACACGCTCGTTGTGGCAGTGGGCGAATTCGGTCGTAGCCCACAAAAGGGGGTATCCACCTCCGGCAACAATAACAGCGCTGATGGTCGTGATCATTGGCCTTATTGCTACACAGGCATCATGGCCGGGGCCGGCATCAAGCGCGGTTACGTTCATGGGAAATCTGACAAAACCGGTTCAGCTCCTTTGGAAAAACCGGTTCATCCGACCCAGTTGCTCGCAACGATTTATCATGCGTTTGGCATCGATCCGGGAACGATCGTTCACAATCACCTGAATCAGCCACGCGAACTGGTAAAAGCGGAATCTGTCTCCGAGCTCTTCGCCTGACGCGCGGAGTTTGGAGCTTGGCGTTTGACCGTGAAGAATTGCCTGCCAGTCCGGGCAGACAGCATTTTTGCGAATAACGTTCCCGTTCATTCTTTCCAACCCCAATCTGTTCACCAAATACTTGGACAATCCCCGGTTCGCTGGTTAAAACCGGAACCGCTCTTAGAATACGAAAAATGAAGAAAACCACCCTGTTGTTTGGAACCATCGCCGGCTCGCTCCTACTGGGCCTCAATGCCTCGGCTGCGGGCAAGCTCGACTTCAAAAAAGACATCGCTCCAATCTTGGAAAAGCGATGTATTGAGTGTCACGGTGCCGATAAGAAGAAGGGCGGTCTGCGCCTTCATACCAAGGACGAAGCGATTCAGGACGAGATCATCACCGCCGGAAAACCTGGCGAGAGCGAGATCGTCGCGCGGATCACTCTGCCGAAGGATGATGACGATATTATGCCGCCCAAGGGCGATCCGTTGACCAAGGCGGAAGTTCAGAGGTTCAAGGACTGGATTTCGCAAGGCGCGGTCTGGCCTGCCGGCTACACAGTGGGTGGCGCAGCAGCGGCAAAGAAGGATGAAGGTCCAGGACCCGTAGCCACTGCCACTGAAAAGAAGGCGATCGCCGAACTCGACAAGGCCGGAGTCAGCGTGCGCCAGATTGCGCAAAAACTGAACTGGACCTATGTGAACCTCCGGGTTGTCGGTTCGAAGTTTGACGCGAAAGTCTTCCAACAGCTCAGCCAGGTGCAGACAATGCAGGAGTTGAACGCCGCCGGGGTGAATCTCAGCGCTGCGGATATGGCCAATATCGGAAAGTTGAAGAATCTCAAACGTCTGCATCTTGAGCACACGACCGTGACCGACAAGACGCTTGCTTCGGTAAAGAACATCGTCAATCTCGAATACCTGAATCTCTTCGACACCGCCGTGACCGATGCCGGAATCGCGCAGTTGTCAGGAATGAAGAACCTTAAAAGCCTGTATCTCTTCCAAAGCAAGACTTCGCCCAAGGGCGTTGCCGCTCTGAAAAAGGCACTTCCCAAGACTTACATCGACACGGGTTGGGATCTGAAGGAACTCGCAAAGATAAAGGCTGAAATCAAGGCTCGCGAAGAAGCCCGTAAGAAGAAGGAAGCGGCGGACAAAAAAAAGGCGGATGCCAAGAAGAAAGCGGATGCCAAGAAGAAAGCCGATGCTGCCGCCAAGAAAAAGGCGGACGACAAAAAGAAGGCCGACGCAGTTGCCAAAAGAAAGGCTGATGCCGCCAAAAAGAAGCCTGCACCGGCAGCAAAGAAAGCCGTTGATTCGGAGAAGCCCGCAGCTAAGAAGGCACCTGCCAAAAAGACGCCTGCCAAAAAGACGCCTGCCAAGACGAAACCCGCGGGCAAGAAAAAGAAGGCTGACAAGTAACAGACTTCGCGAACGCAACAGATTCCTCGAAGGCGGCCATTACGGCCGCCTTTTTTTGTGTCAATTAAGGAAACGACACGGCGTTGATTGACGATTGGCGACCAGATGGTTTCGGGTATCCTGCCGGTCATGATCCTCCGAATACTCCTAGCTCTGTTGGTCGTGGTGACCTGTGCGAACGCGATCGATGAGGCCGTGATCTCGAAGGTGTTGGCCCGGCCGTTGATCGATCCGAAACTTCCACAGGAACAGGTCGAACGATTCACTGAATCACGGATTCTGAAAATGCCGGTGGTGAAGTCAAAAGCCGAGTGGCAGCGCTACGCTGACAAGATGCGGCGCGACACGCTGGATAAAGTCGTGTTTCGCGGGGCCGCTGCCGAATGGCGCGAGCAGAAGACCCGGGTTGAATGGATGGAGACGATTCCTGGCGGCGAGGGCTATTCGATTCGCAAATTCCGGCACGAGATCGTGCCCGGAATGTGGACTGCGGGACTTCTTTATCTCCCTGATAAACTCAGTGGCCGGGTGCCGGTCGTGTTGAACGTGAATGGTCATGACCGCAAGTATGGGAAGGCCGCAGAGGCCAAGCAGATGCGGTGTATCAACCAGGTCAAGCGCGGCATGATTTCCATGAACGTGGAGTGGTTGGGGATGGGACAATTGAATGTGCCCGGCTTCGATCACTACAAGATGCCGCAGATCAATCTTTGCGGGACCAGCGGGTTGGCGACGTTCTACCTCGCGCTGTTGCGGGCGCTCGACATTCTGCTCGATCATCCAAATGCCGATCCCAAGCGTGTCGCCGTGGCGGGGCTATCAGGTGGCGGTTGGCAGACGATCTTCATCAGCGCGCTTGATACCCGGGTGACGCTGTGCAACCCGGTTGCCGGCTATTCGAGCTTTGTAACCCGCGTCCACAACCATTCCGATCTTGGTGATTGTGAGCAGACTCCGAACGATCTTGGCACAGTGACCGATTATGCGCACCTGACGGCGATGCTCGCTCCGCGGCCGGCACTGCTCACTTTCAATGTGAAGGACAATTGCTGCTTTGCCTCTGACCATGCCCTGCCGCCTCTGCTGAAATCTGCCGTCCCAATCTACAAACTGTTTGGCGCTGAAAGCTCCCTGCGCTCCCATGTGAATCACGATCCCGGAACCCATAACTTTCTCAAGGACAACCGCCAGCAGTTCTACCGAGCGCTTGGTGACTATTTTCATCCGGGCGATCCGGGGTTTTCATCGGTGGAAATCCCTGCGCCCGATGAGATTAAGACAGCCGCTGAGCTCGAGGTTCCGCTGCCAGAGAAGAATCATGATTTCAACTCGCTCGCCTTGGAACTGATGGCAGACCTTCCGCGCGATCGATCAATCGAGCATTCAGTTGTGTGGCGCAATCATCGTCGGTCGAGATTGGCAGAGTTGGTAAAGTCACTTGACCATAACGTGACAGCGAAGATTGTTGCCCGAGATCAGGTCGACGAAGTCGGTATTGTCTGGCGTACGTTACAGCTGGGTAACGATTGGACCGTTCCAGCGGTGGAACTTGCTCCGCAGTCGGTGCGGGGGACGACGATTTTGGTAGGGGATGCCGGGCGGAAGGCACTGAAACGAGAGGTCGCTGAACTACTGAAAAGGGGGCAGCGGGTTATCGCTCTCGATCCGTTCTATCTGGGCGAGTCCCGGTTGACGAGTCGTGACTACCTCTTTGCATTGATGGTTGCCACGGTTGGCGAACGTCCACTTGGCTTGCAGGCGGGGCAGCTTACCTCGGTGAACGCCTGGGCGACGCGGATCTTTCGCGATGGGCCCATCACCCTGCACGCGACCGGTCCGCGTATCGGCACTGCCGCTCTGATTGCTGCGGCGCTCAAGCCGCAGTCTGTCAGTTCACTTACTCTGGTGAATTCGCTAACGAGTTTGCGGGATCCGATTAAGCTGAATTGGAATGTCCGGCAGGCCCCGGAACTTTTCTGTTTTGGATTGCTGGAGGAATTCGACATTGATCAGCTGATTGCCATGGTGGGGGAACATCGGGTGACTCGCACGACTACCGAGTAGTAGTTTTGTCTTGGAGCAGTCTGCTTGAGTTGCATTGTCCCGGCCGTTCGAATTGAATGCGGGCCGCATGAGTGATTCCGGCAAACAGAACGCGGCGCCGTTGAGCGTTTGCTATTCGATGGCGGATCAGGCGTTCGAGCAAACCAAGTCCCTCGGCATTTTCAATCTGTCCACCGGTCTGCTGAGTGCAATGGCTGAACATCCGTCGGTGGAGCGAATTCCGGTGTTGGGAAACTCAGGCCTACGCAAAGTGCTCCCAGATTCGACGGAGTTGCGATGTCACGATCGTGCGACCCGGGGGAAGGTTGGGCGAATCTGTTGGGATCAATGGGGTGTCTACTCTGCGGCTAGGCGGACCACTGCCGATTGGTTGTTTCTCCCGAAAGGATTCGCCTCGTTCGTGCGACGACCTGGAATGCGGCTGGCGACCTACGTGCACGACACGATCCAGGAATTCTATCGAGAAAAGTATCCGGACGCGGTGTCCGGGTTCGAACAGGCGTATTTTCGCCGATGCTTCCGGGCGACGCTCCAACACTCCGATGTCATCTTTACGAACAGCGAATTCACTGCGGCGGAAGTTCGACGTGTTTCCGGGGCATGGGGCATCACGCCTCCACGGGTGCTGCGCGCGGGGATCGGTTTTCGGCAACCGGAGATAAACGAGGAACGGGAGAATTGCATCGCTGTGTTGATTGGTCGCTACCCGCACAAACTGACGGAACAGGCGATCGATTGGATGCAACGTTGGCACGCGGACCGCGACGTCCGGGTGGATTGGATCGGGAATCTGCCATCCGGGGTGCATCTTCCAAATCGTCCAGGTTGGATTCACCATTCGAGGTTGCCTGAAGCTGAGTTTCGCCGACGGGTGAACAGTGCGCGTGCGTTGGTTTTCTTTTCTGAGTATGAGGGGTTTGGGATGCCTCCGGTGGAAGCCGCGCTGGCAGGCGTTTGTCCGGTGTTCTCGGCGATACCGGCGACGACGGAAGTAATGGAAGGGACAGGGTTGGAATTCGAGAATGATTGCTACGATTCGTTTGCGAAAGCGATGGATCAGAGTTTTACGCTCTCGCGTGAGCACATTGCTGATTGGGGGGCTCGACTGACCGACCAGCATTCGTGGACCAAGGTGGCCGACAGGGTGGTGGCTGGCCTGAATTCCGTTGGGCAGGCCTGAGGCCTGATAGGGGCACAAAAAAGCCCGGCCTTGCGGTCGGGCTCTGGGAAGAGGAATTGATTAACGGCGCATGCGTTTTACAGCGTCAGGAAAGTCCTTCGCCATCTGCGAACGAATCTCCATGAGAATCTTGCCCATGCGGTTTTCACCGGTGCCATCGCCGCCGTCGCCCCAATAATCGTTGTTCGGAGTATTCTGCACGATGGGCTGGTCACCAGTGGCGAGCAGGCGCTCGCGGAGATTTTCGTGTTGGGTGAACTTGGCTTTGACCGCTTTGCGCATGACCTTGTCCTTCACTTTGTCCCAATCCGACCGGCGGGAACCTTCGCGTTCACGGCTCATGCGGACGACGATGGAAGCGGAGCGAAAGCGGAGAAACTCTTCGTCAAATTCGCCGTTCTTGAATTGGCGAGCCTGGACGTAGTGTTCGACGGTGGGCCAAGTCTTGCCATCGATCGTTACTGGGAACGAGGCGAAGTTAGAGAAGTAGCCATTTTTGTCGGATACGCCGCTAAATTTCACAGGTTTCTTTTCTTCTTTGTTCATTGTCGCTAATTGGTAGTGATACCAGCGAAGGTTTACCAAACCTTCCGGATCACTTGATCCACACCGAAACTGTTGCCAGTATTCGATATTGCTGGGCGATCAATGGGCCGTGTTTCATAGCCTATTGCCACCGCGAACGAGCATCATAACCTAGTTTCGGGTTGCGGGGCAAAAGAAAGATGAAAAAACCCTGAAAAGAGGGCTCTTAATTCACGGAAATATACGGAATACGCCGTTTATTGGGCTGAAATTGATATCTTTAGCCAATGGTTGCGTTCGTGCGGGGAAACATTTCTTTCGATAAACTTATTCACCCACGAAGTATTTGATCAACGAATTCCTGATGCGATGGCGGGTCCGAGACTCGCGCCTCCGTCGACTGTAAGTGTCTGTCCAGTAACGAGATCCGCGTGAATCAACCCGAGAATGGCGGTCGCCACATCGTCCGGTTTGCAGACCTTGCCGAGCAAAGCCTCGCCTGCTTTTTTATCGATGACGGACTGAAACGTAGCCCCCAGACCGCGCCGCAGCCATTCGCCATCAATCACTCCGGGGGCCACGGCGTTGACGCGGATTTCGGGACACAGGGTTCGGGCAAGGGAGAGGGTCAGGTTGAGCACAGCGGCTTTGGAGGCGCAATACGGAATCGAGCTTCCCGCTCCGATAAATCCGGCAATGCTGGCCACGTTCACGATGATCCCATCGCCGGACTGTTTGAGATGCGGGGTAGCCGCTCTGGCACATTGGAAAACGCCTTTCACGTTCGTGTCCATGATCGAACTCCAGACTTCATCCGTGACCTCCTCCAAGTTTTGGAAATCGATGAATCGGGTGGTGCCGGCGTTATTGATGAGGACATCAAGACGGCCAAATGCTGCGAAGGTCTCAGAGACGATCCGGCGACAGTCCGAATCATCGGCGACGTTTCCCTGGGCGAGTATGGCACTGCCGCCCTTGGCCAGGATTTGCTCGAGAACGCTTTCTGCCTCTTCCAGTGATCGGTGGTAATTGATTGCGACCTGGCAACCTTCTTGTGCCAGTTGGATCGCCGTTGCAGCACCCACACCACGGCTGGCTCCGGTGATCAGTGCGACTTTGCTTTCGAGTTTCATGCCGGGAATTTAGTCTTCGTGTTCGCCCTCACTGAGTTTGCCCAGCGCGTCGTAGGTCGCGTACTTGTACATCTCGGTGAGAGTGGGGTAGTTGTAGCAGGTCTGGATAAAAAGATCGGTAGTGGCTCCCATGAGCATTGCGGTCAACCCGGTATGCACAAGTTCGCTGGCCTGTTCGCCCATGACGTGAACGCCCAACAGTTTGCGGGACTGGGCGTGGAACAGGAGTTTTAGGAATCCGTCGTCGTCGCCAATGATCTGCCCGCGAGCGTTGGCATTGTATCGGGCGCGGCCAGCGACGTATGGAATCTGACGTCTGGTGAGCGATTCCTCGGTTTCTCCGGCCATGGAGCATTCCGGAATAGTGTAGATTCCATAAGGCAGAATCTGCGCGAGATCTTCCTTGTACCGCAGATCAAAGGCATGGACCATCGCGAGGCGGGCCTGCTCCATGGAGGTGGATGCGAGCGCAGGAAAGCCGATGACGTCACCGGCCGCGTAGATGTGTGGGACGGCGGTCTGGTAGTTTTCGTTGACCAAAATCTGGCCGCGTTTGTTGGTCTCCACGTTGTGATTTTCCAGTCCCAAACCGGCCGTGTTGCCGCTTCGCCCCGTGGCGGCAAGGAGGAAATCCACTCCGAGTTCCCGTCCTGACTTCAGTTGCACCCGGATGCGCTGCTCCGCGATGACCGATTCGATCGCGTCCGGCTTGACGATCTTGATTCCCATCAGCTCCATGTGGGAGGTCAACGCGGCCGAGATCTCCGCGTCCATGAAACCGAGTAGGGTGGCGCGGCCTTCCATCAGAGTGACGTCGATTCCGAGTGCTGCAAACATGCAGGCGTATTCGCAGCCGATGACGCCGCCGCCGGCGACCAGCATCGAGTCCGGCAATTTTTCGATCTGAAGGATGGTGTCCGAATCGAAAACACCGGGATGTTCAAATGGCAGGTTTGCCGGTCGATACGGCGTGGAACCGGTGGCGATCAGAATGACCTTTCCACGTAGGAGAGTGGCTTCACCTTCCGGTGATTTCACCTGCAGGGTGTGGGCGTCAACAAACTCAGCCTGGCCGGTGAAGAGCTCGACCTTGTGTCGCCCCAGGTTGTCACTCACCCGGGCACGTTCCGATTCGGCGACCAGCCGCTCGCGGTAGAGAAAATCGCGGGCGGTGACCCGGTCTTTCACGGTCAGATGAATTCCATAAAGGCCACGCTGCTTGAAACCTGAGAGGTAGAGCGCGGTTTCACGCAGCGTCTTTGAGGGCAGGGTGCCGGTATTCGCCGCTGCACCTCCGAGGTCGGATTGCTTCTCAATCAGCGCCACTTTCTTCCCGAAATATGCGGCCTGTGCGGCACCCTTTTCTCCCGCGGGACCGGAGCCGATGACGACGAGATCGTATTCTTTGGCAGGCATTCTCGAAATATGGGGTGACAGGAAAGAGGTGAAAATATATTTCTCAGCAATGAACCTCCTGGATGCGAACTATCTTCCCCAGCAGATCAACAGTGGCTGGCTGTTGACCGGATATTCGCTGAATGAACTTGAGCTACTTGCCCGACCGCAGCGCCTGATTCTCCCTATCTGTTCGCTCGGCACATCCGTGCGTGAATTGGCGGAGCTCGGCGGATTGGTGTTGCCACCGCTTTATCATGAGGCGTTGGACGATGGACTGAAGCGCCCGATGCTCGAACGGATTCGCGAATGTTTCCCGTTCTATTTGGGGACGGGACGGCGTGGGGAAAACAGCATTCAGCTCGAGGTGGTGGAACTTCCCGCAGTTTCGCCAGAACCGGTTCAATGCGAAATCGCTTGTTTCAGCGTGGACACTGCTGTGGAGGAACACGGGCCGCATCTGCCCCTGATGACGGATACGCTGCAAAGCTACGGCGTCCTGCAAGCTTTGGCGGATGCCGATAATTCGCTGACACTTGCGCCCCCGGTTGAGTATGGGCAGCTGACTTGGGGACTGCCCTTTGGATTCAGCATCGATCTCACCCCGCCGCTGGTCACCCGCTACGTTACGGGTTTCATGGATGCGATTCTGAATTGGTGTTCGCCTCAGGCGGTTTATGTGGTGGATGTGCATGGATCCATCGTGCACCGCAACGCGATTCAGGCAGGCATGGCGGCAAGTAGGTGCAAGGTATCCGCATTCCGTTGGCTTCACGATCCGCTGGTGGAGTTTGCCGGGGATCGAGGCGATCAACATGCGGGTGCGGTTGAGACGGCATTGATCGAATATCTGAATCCCGCGTTGCTCAATTCGGAGTGGTGGCAATTTCGCCGCGACGAATTGATCGAGCAACAGATGGATCTGGATACTGCGATTCGGCTTTCGTCAGATATGCCGTCCTTCATTGCTCACGTGGAAGAGCAGGGGAGCAACGGCATCGTGGGGGCGATTGAAAACTATCCCAGCCTGGATGCCGAAGAGATGTTTGGACGGATGGTGGCGGTCGCGCGTGAAGATATCATCCAGCTGAAACGCCGTTTGGCTGCCGGGGTTCTGGCCTGAAGTCGGTCGGATTCGAGACTGACTCTATTTGCCCTGCTTGGCGGCGGCGGGATTGGTCGAAATAGTAATCGGTGGAGATTTGATCTGGTTCGTTCTCGGTGGTCGCAGGTGGGCGGGGCGGTAGTCCTCCCCACGGTAGGAAAGATTTCCGATTGTATCCGTATGGCCGGTGAAGTGCAGTCCGCCGGCGGCGTTGTAGCCGGTGCTCGCGCCGCGGCGACGGGGGCCGATCCAAAAGGAGTAGAGGGTGGCCTTCTTCACATGAAACAGAAGACGGATGGGGCGCCCTTTCAAAACTGAGATGTCAGGGACACCTTGCCAGTTTACGGTCATCAAAGTTTGGTCATGGGCCAGTGGCATGCAGGTGGCTTTGGAGAGTGGCAGCTTTTCCTTCGTGTCGTTCTTGATCAGTTCCAGCATGTTGCCGCGCTCACTCACGATCTCAATTCGGATCTCTCCGTCCGGGGCGTTGGTCTGCATGTTGAGAAACACGTAGCCGACCAGCTTGTCGAACTTGATGGGGCGGGTCAGCAGCAGGCCTTCATCGTCCGCCACCATGCCGCAGAATCCGTCGCGTCGGATTGAACCCAGTCCCACCGCACCGTTCACCGCTCTGTCGCCATTCGCTCCAGCGCGGCCGCTGAAATAAAAGTTCAACCGCCGCCCCACGACAGTGAACCCGCCGCCAACAGATTGCACGTTGCCATAGTTCCAAGCGGTCGGATCGTCTGACATCCGAATGAACGGCTCGCGGTCGGGTCGCGTCCAGTGGAAGCCGTCACGGCTGTATCCAAGATAAACCTCGTTGTGTTTGGGGCGCTTGCCATCGTCGCCTTTCCAGATCGTGAAGAGGCCGATCATGAGACTTTCGTAAGGCGTGGCGTCGAGATTGTAGAGCTGCGGTTTCACCCCCAGCTTCGGGTCGACTGCATCCAGTCCGTCAGCGCCCACCCAGAGCGGGGCTTCTTCAATGTTTTGCCAGCTGCGATCGGTCATGAGATCGCGCATCTCCCAATAGCGACGTTTTCGGGGCGTGTCGGGATCGCGCAGGCTGAATACCCAGACTTTGCGAAATGGATTCCAGAATACCGTCGAACGGTCGCCGGCACCAATGAAGTTCCGTTGGCCGGAACTCCAGTTCGTGCCGTCGGCGGAGACATGCAGGGTCAACGCCCACTGATCATCGATCTTGTGTGAACGAAACATCTTGAATCGTTCACGGGCTTCCTTCGCATCGAAGTCCAGCCAGACCGTGGAGGAATCCCGCGTGTCGGGTTGTACGATGTTGCTACCCTTCGCACCGTGCAGTCGTGGCTTGATCCAGTCCACACCGTTGCTCGAGACCGCCATCGCCGTGGCTTTGTTGTAACCGGCGAGGTACCACATCTTGAACATGTAGTTGGTCGGATCCCACCAGACACCGTCGCTGAAGGGCATCGCCATCGGTCCGCGTCCCTCCTGCTCCCAAGCCTGGTCCGGTTTCATCACCGGATTGTTCGTGTGCAATTCGAGTTTCGCCCAAACACGACGCAGCGAGCTGGTCTCGATCAGGAAATCATCCACAAACAATTGCCGCCCGTTGTCGACGTTGATGACCGCGGGTGGATTCGTCAGATAAGGAACCACCATGGGCCTGCCCTCCACGTAGGCATTGGTCGGCGGCCAGACTTCGGGGAGAATGATCCCATTGTAAGTTGTTTCGCCGGGGTGAATGGGGATCGAGGGTGTACTGACGTGGACGATGGGCGGCGATGTCTGAGCGGGTGTCTGAATCTGCGCTGTGGGCATGAGCAGCGGGGTGGCATTGGTTCCGCCTGGAACGCCGCCCGCGTTCCGGCCAGACAGATTCCGGGTCGGAGCGGCTTCTGCTTCAGAAATCTCCGCCGGTTTATCGCGACGTCCGAAGATCGCGGCGGCACCCACGATGACTACGGTCAATGCCAGCCAGACCACGCCAGGAATGCCGGACATCCGGTTTGTGCTGTCAATCGGAGAGGGATCAGAATTGTCGCTCATGAATGGATGAAGAGTTCCGGCAAGCGGTCGATCGCAAACGGGATGTGCGGGGATTTAACCTTGCTTGAGAATCTGGAGTTTGACGTCCGCGACCAGATCCTTCACGCGTTCGCGAAACTCGGCCATGTGGGGGGCGTCGAGATGCGTTTTCAGCGCGGCGACGTCTTTCCATTTCTCGAGGACGGTTACGACGTTCTCCCGACCACCGCCTTGCGCGGGGATGTCGGTATCAACGTCTTCGAACGGAGCGTACTCGTGGCAGCCGGACTCGGCATAGACCTGCGGCACAAGCTTGTGAAACTCCCGTAGGAAGGTTTCCCGCTTTCCATCTGCCACTTCGATTGTGGCGACCACATGAATCATGTGGGGAATTTCTCCGAGATTTGCCGAAATCGTCAAGTTTTACTGTGGCAAATCGGTCAGCCGGGAGGGGTTTTATGGCCGGTGGGCCAAGAAAAGCGGACCCAAGTAGTAATTTGGGCCACTTGAGCAGTGCGGGGGAGGCTCAGCTAAGACGCCGCCAGCTCGTAGCGGAGGAGCGTCAGAGCACAGATCGCGGCGGTTTCCGCCCGGAGAACACTCGGTCCCAAGCCGATCGGCTGCACGCCGATGCCGGTGAGTGCAGCAAGTTCTGCCGGACTAAAATCACCTTCCGGGCCGATCCAGATCGAGACTTCATCAGGTCGCTCGGCGGTCGCGTCCTGATCCCGCAGAATGGATTTGGCTGGGAGCGTTCCGGCGGCCAATGAGGCGACCAGATGGAGGCCTGCATGCCGGTCTCCCTTTGCGAGTTCGGCAAGCGGTTGCGGTAGGTCGATTTCTGGGAGCCAAGCCCCGCCACTTTGTTTCAATGCCGCGATGGCGGCGGCCCGCCATTTTTCGATTTTCACCCCAAAACGATCCTGATCGGGAACGGCGACTGAATTCTCTGAGATTACAGGCACGATTCGCCCCACTCCTAATTCTGTGCATTTCTCAATCAGCAGGTCCATTGCCTTCTGCTTGGGAAGGCATTGATACAGATGAATGTGGGGGGAGAGTCGGGGACACTGCTCGCGGGAAAGGACTTCCACGGCCGCCTTGCGCTTGGTGACCAAAGTCACCTGGGCAAGGTATCTGCCGCCCTCGCCGTCCAGCAACCGAACCTCTTCGCCAATTCGGCCGCGCAGCACCTGGCGCAGATGATGCGCCTCGGAGTTCGGCAGGTTGAACTCACCCTCCCCAATCTCAGCGCGTGGAACGAAAAAGCTGTGCATCGTGGGATTACGAGCTCTTCGCCCAGGCGCGTTCGAATGCTAGGGGCGGGTGAAGAAGTCTTTGGCCTTGGCAAAGAAACCGGTCGACTCAGGATGCACAGTTGCGTCGCAGGCGTCCGAGAACTCCTCCAGTTTGGCGCGTTGCGTCAACGTGAGCTTTTTCGGTACCTCGACGACGACCCGGGCCAGCAGATCGCCCGTTCCGTAGCCTTGTACGTTTTTGACGCCCTTGCCTTTCACGCGGAAGACCGTGCCACTTTGCGTGCCCGCCGGAATGCGAACCTTGGTCTTGCCGTTGACGGTTGGCACCGCGATGTCAGAGCCGAGCGCGGCCTGGGGGAAAGTGATCGGGATCTCGCAGATCAGATCGTCGCCATCGCGCTTGAACACCTTGTGTTCGCGCACGTGAAGCACGACGTAGAGATCGCCTGCGGGGCCGCCCTGTGAACCGGCTTCACCGTTTCCGCTCGAACGAAGCCTTGCTCCGGTGTCGACTCCGGGGGGGATCTTCAATTTGATGCTCGAGGTCTTTTCCCGTCGGCCCGCACCGCTGCACTTTCGGCAGGGTCGGTCAATGGTCTGCCCGATGCCTTCGCAATCCGGACAGGTTTGGGCGACGTTGAAGATCCCGCGCGAACGCACGATCTGGCCGCGGCCGCCACAGGTCGAACAGCGTTCAGTCTTGGAACCCTTTTCGCCGCCGGAACCTTTGCAGGTTGTACAGCTGTCGAGTTTGCTTACCGTGATCTCACGTTCGGTGCCCATCACCGCCTCGTTGAATTCGATTTCGAGATCGTAGCGCAGATCCGAGCCCCGTTGGGGGCCGCCACTCCGTTGGCCGCCGCCGCTGCCGCTGCCGGCGTTGAACAGCTCGTCGAAGATGCTGCCACCACCACCACTGCCGCCGCCGCTGAATACCTCACGGAAGACTTCGAACGGATCATGGAATCCGCCGCCACCTCCACTGCCGCCACGTCCACCGCCGCGCTGCCGTGGATCAAACGCCGCATGACCCATCTGGTCGTAGGCAGCCCGTTTCTGAGGATCGCTGAGCACCTCATAGGCTTCGCCGACTTCCTTGAACTTGTCCTCAGCGGTCTTGTCGTCCGGGTTTTTGTCCGGATGAAATTTGACAGCGGCTTTGCGGTAGGCCTTTTTCAGGGCATCCGCGGAAATGCCTTTTTCGGCTCCGAGAACTTCGTAGTAATCGCGTTTGCTCATACGGCGGTTTCCTCACTCTCCGATGTAGCTTCGGCGGGTTCGGGCTTCGGTGGAGCCTCGGGTGCAGGCGCCTTGGCGACGACCACCGAGGCGGCGCGCAGCAGACGATCCTTGAGTTTGTAACCCCGTCGCAGTTGTTGCAGCACCTGGCCATCGGGCGTGTCAGCAGTTTCCTGTTCGGACATCGCCTCCTGCCAGCTGGGATCAAATTGTTTTCCGGTCGCGTCCAATTCCTCCACCCCGGCATCCTTCAGCACGGAATTGAACTGGGTGAGAATCATCTGCACGCCGGTCTTAAGTGAATTGAGGTCCGGCTCACCCGTCGCGTTTGCGGCCGCCATCGCCATGTTAAAACTGTCCAGCACCGGGAGCAGGTTTTCGGTGAACCGTTCATTGGCGTAACGAACGGCTTCCTGACGGTCTCGCGCGGCGCGTTTCTTGAAATTCTCCGCCTCGGCGGTCATGCGGAGGATTCGATCCCAGTATTCGGTGGCTTTGCCGGCCGTCTCACACAGCGCTTTCAATTCGGCTGCATCGAGTTCCACCGGTCCGGTTTCTTCTGGCGGTTCGGCAGCGTCGGCCGGCGTGGTCGTATCGTTGGCTTCTTCAACCACGACTTCGACCTTTCCGTCCACGGATGATTCGGGTGATTTGTCCTCTGGTGCTTGCTCTTCCATCTGTTTTTACTGATTTTCTGGTCTTCCCCGGTCAGGGGCGCGGAACCATACACGAGCCCCCATTGGCCTGCAATGAGGATGATACGGTGCCAGGTAGAAGTTTGAAATCATTGCTTAAACCCGATTTCTGTCAGTTTTTGAGGTTATTTTGGGGCGAATTGTCCGCCTTGCCATCAATTCGTCTGTGATACTGCTCGGGCAAATTTGTTCGCGTGGCGGTCCTCTTTTTGTGCCCCTTGGAATGGGGTGGCACCCCATGCCGACATGGGGGCGGTGTCCCGATTGTTGATTCACGCCACCGGGGTAGGTTTTTCCCAACAACAACAACTGGCATATGAAACAGACTCCCACAGCCCACCAATTTGAACAAAGCGGCGTTCGCAGCGGTTTTACCGTCAATCGCTACGCCTTCATGAACTCCCCCTCTCGGAGCTTCGATGTGAAACGATCCAGTCCCAAACTTGGCATTCTCCAGACGTTCACGATGGTCGGCATGCTGGCGGCCGCGTTGATTGTTGGCGGCAAATGGGTGGAGTTCGTCGCCCCTGATTCCGGAGCAACGATGCCGGCTTCGATTACTCAGCCTACTTCAGGCTCGGCAAAATCCACCTGAACTCAGAGCTAACGGTCGATCCGCTCAGAAATCGAACAGCAGCGCTTCGACCGGTTTGCCATCCTTGAGCCTGACGTTCTTCCAGCGCAAGGGATGTGCCAGCGATTCGGGACGCAGTTCTCAAATTCGATCCCGGCCAGGGGTTGACTCCGTTCGTCGGTAAGTTGGAAACGGACTTCGCCATGATCAGCACGGGCGTTGATCCAGATCTCGCAAGTCAATTGATCGGCTACTGGGACGCATTTCGTGTTGTCCGAGATTGACGAGCATCGGCATTCAGCCCCGAAGTGGCGGCCCTAGCGACGTATTGTCGTCAAGCCGAGTCAGGGTCGCCTCAGTAAATTGGAAAGTTGAGGTATTGCCGCTGAACGTCTATTCCATCCCCACTGAAAACGATGCGAT
>JBLFYM010000002.1:0-114187 GCA_047608975.1 Limisphaerales bacterium
GATACGTTCTTGGATGTTTTGTTCGAACGTCCTGTGGGTCACTTTTTCAATAATTCTGCCCAAGATGGAGTATCCCGCATTGCAGTACGAGTAGATCGTGCCGGGTTCGTGCACGAGGTCTTCACTGCAATACTTTTTGATAAACTCATCCTTGTCTGAGGGCAATCGAGAGATCGTGCCCCGGTAGTCAAAGTTGGCGGTGTAGTCCTTGATACCTGATTGATGAGACAACAGATGGTGCATCGTGATCTTGTTGCCCGTGTCCTCGCGGTAATAGGGGAGGTGATCGGTGATCTTGTCGTCCAGGCGGACTTTGCCTTCCTGAATCAACTGCATCATGACCATGCTGCCGAACTGCTTGCTGACGGAGGCGAGGCGAAATTTGGTGTCCGTGGTATTGGGGATGTTCCACTCACGATTCGCCAGGCCGAAGGCCTCCTGGTAGATCACCTTGCCCTGGTCGGCCACCAGCACTGACCCGGAAAATAATCCCGTGTCGGCTGTGGCCTGACACAATCGACGCAGATCAGCCACCTTGTCGGAACCGACCACGTGGTATCCAGGGGGAATTTTCGTTTCCTGCGCGGGCGCGGCTTGGCCCAGCGATCCCGCCAGAACCAATGCCAGAACTGCAATATGTCGGGTGGCCATTTTCGCCAATACGGTTACGTCGTCGGCACCGTCGAGAACAGAACAAAGTAGCTTCCGCGATCGACCACACTCGGGTAGCGGGGGGCTTCGTGCACCCGGGATTCTCGCTTCTTGTTTGGTCACCCGGATTGCGATTGAATCGCACCAGTCCGCAATATGAAACATTGGTCCCTTGTTTTTCTGGCGATAGCCCTTCTGCCTTGGTCTCTCCGCTCGGCTTCCGGCCCCGAGGAGGATGAAGGTTTTTCCCACAGTGTTGGCACAACCAAGAAGCCCTGGACGAAGCGTGCGTTTCGGAACGATCCGAATAATTTTCAGTTCGCGATTGTGACGGATCGGACTGGCGGATTGCGGCCGGGGGTGTTTCCGCGTGCCGTGAAGAAGGTCAACGAATTGCAGCCGGAGTTTGTGATCACGGTGGGCGATCTGATCACGGGCGGGGGGTGGTTGAGAGATGAGCAAGAGATCCGTCGTCAGTGGGATGAGTTCAACGGCTTCGTTGAAGGGTTTGACATGCCGTTTTTCTATTTGCCGGGCAACCACGATGTCAGCAACGACGTGGGGGACCGGATCTGGGATGAGCTGTTCGGGGTGCGCTACTATTCATTCATCTACAAGGATGTCCTGTTCCTCTGTCTGAATACCCAGGACGGTGCGGGTTCGAAACCGTTTCTCGGGCAGAAGCAGATCGCGTGGGCGCAGGAGGAACTCCGGAAGCAAGCCGATGTGCGCTGGACCATGGTGTTCATCCACCAGCCGCTTTGGCTGACGGAGGAACGGACCAAGGCCAACCAAAAAGCGAAGGTCAGGAAATCAGTGACGGGCTGGCCTGATATGGAGACCGCATTGCAGGGAAGAAAACACACTGTCTACGCCGGTCACGTACATCGCTACGCGAAGTATGAAAGAAACGAGGTGAACTATTACACGCTCGGAACCACGGGCGGGGGGAGCCAGTTGCGCGGGGCTTCGTTTGGTGAATTTGATCATGCCACGTGGATTACCATGACGGACCAGGGGCCGCGGATGATGAACCTGACCCTGGATGGAATGTTGGAGGAGGATGTGGCGACGGAGGCTCACCAGAGCTTTTGGCGCGGGCTGAAATTCTCGGATAGTTTCGGGCAGACTTATCCGTTCAAGGAAAAGGTGGTGACCCTGCCTTTGGTGAACCCCTTCAAAAAAGCGATCTCGGGTCGGCTATCGTGGCAGTTGCCCGGTTCTGATCACTGGACAGTGAGCCCTCGACGAGTGGCGGTGGAGTTGGCCCCGGGCGAGCAGAGGGAGATTCAGTTCATGGTGAGTCATCGGGGTGAGGTTGCCACCTATCTGCCGCTACCCCGCCTGAATACACATTTTCATGGAACGGAAGGCGGGTTGCATATCAGCAAAGCGATCTATCTGCCGCTGAACATGATGGACCACGCCAAGAAGCATCCGACCAAGGCTCAGGTATCTGTGGCCGGCCAGCCGCCGGTGATCGATGGCCGTTTGGATGAAGGCCTGTGGCGGGGGGGGCAATCGATTGACCGATTGATTCCAAGAAAGGCCGATGGCTATGCCCCGGTGAAAACGGAGGCTTGGTTTACTCATGACGACTCGTTTCTTTATGTGGGTGTGCGGTGCTACGAACCCAGAATGCGTGATGTGCTGAGTGAGGTGATGACGCGGGACGGAGAGGTCTGGTTGGACGATTCAATCGAGATCTTGTTGGATGCGAATCATGACCAGAAGTCTTACCACCATTTCGCGGTAAACTCGAAAGGGGTGCTCTATGATGGGCGGCAAAAAGATGCGGAGTGGAGCAGTTCAGCCCAAGTCGCGACCTCAGTCGAGGAGGATGCCTGGACCGTGGAGATCGCGATTCCACTGACAGAGATTGATGCCGATCTGGCGTCCATAAAGACCTGGGGAATGCAGATGGCCCGCCATCGACCTCGACTCGATGAAATGAAGTCCTATCAGTGGGCTCCAACCTTCTGGTACGGCAACTATGTGCCGAGTCTGTTTGGCCAGTTGGAGTTTCAGTGAAATAATCCCACGTCCGAAGTTCCGGAAGCTTGTTGGTGTTCGTCCAAATCTGTTGGAACCCCGCCGAGGTTGATGATCGGTCCTCGAAACCGCCCCCGACGAAACAATTGAGAACGCTCCCATTCCATGATGAACGGACCGGTTGGGAGGGCTCCGTTGAAGCCGGCGACGACGGAGTTGGTTACGGAGTCGTTCATGACCCCGTTGCGGTAGCTGCCAACTCTTCCGGCACTTTTATTTCAGCGCCAGCTTGCGGATTTCCTGTTTTGTCAGAGCGGCGTTGAAAATCATCAACTCGGCCATACTGCCGTTGAGATTGCGGATGCCGTTGCCGGCTCCCTCCAGCGGCCGATCCCAGTTGCCGATGGAGGCGTTGCCGAAGCGGATGGGGTGAGTTTCTTGCAATTCGGCGACCTGCAGGATTTTTCCGTTGGCGTAGTGGCTGACGGTCTGGTCGTTCTGGTTGATGACCGTGGCGAGATGAACCCAGCGGCCCAGACGCTTCAGGTTGACGAAACCTTTGGCGGTGTAGTTGTGCCCTTTGGTGGGGGAGTGGCGGACGCCGGTGACGAGCGTGCCATCCTTACGAAACTGCCAGTGGACTTCGCCGGCATCGTAACCGTCGGTCAGCAGGAGTGAACTGTGGGTGCGATCGATGCCTTCGACCCGAACCCATGCGGCGAGGGTGATGGCTTCGTGTTTACCAGGCCATGGGCCTTACGCCCAAGTGGCTCCGACGATCGCTCCATCCAGATCGGTGCCAAGGGGGGAACGCTCGCGGGTCTTGTCGGATTCGAAATCGTAATATGCGATCAGGCGTTTGTCGGTGCGGACGGCCGCGCTGCGTTGGGTCCATTTCGCGAAACGACTTTTGCGGGCGTTGCGTTCCTTCTTCCCGATATCGACGAGGTCGTTGAAGCGGGCAGCTTCGGCGGGGAACTCTTGCAATCGGGCAATGCCACGTAGCCAGGTGCCGAAGTCTTCGCTAGAATCGAAGCGATCGAGCTCACGAAAGGCGCCCATGAATGCCTCCTGTGCGAGATCATCCACTGAACCGGCTTGCACCCCGATCATCCGCAAGAAACCTCGCAGCGGAGCCTGGTGCTCGCGCACGAACTATGTTTGCTGGAGCTTGTCACTGAAACGGTATCTGTTTCGAAGTATTTTGAAACGCTCGCAAGAATCGCGACAATGTCTGTCGAATCCGACGAACAACATGAATGATCTGAATCGACGAACTTTTCTGCGTGGCCTCGGCGTTTCGATGGCTTTGCCCGCCTTCGAGTCGTTTGGCGGGCAATCGACCAGCACGGCGGCCAAGGCGACCCGGTTCGTTTGCGTGGCGCCGAACTATGGAATGTATCCGGGTGGCTTCTTTCCCGCGGAGACGGGAACGGACTACGTGATGCCATCATTGCTGGGTTCGCTAGAGGAGCATCGACGGGATCTTTCGATCTTCACCAACCTCGATCATGCCAAGGTGGGTGGTGGTCATGGTTGTTCCAATACGTTGCTCAATGGTGTGGAGCTGAAGGACACGAAGGACAATCCGCAACGGTTGCTTTCCCTCGATCAGCACCTGGCCGAAGAGATTGGGCAGGCCAACCGATTTCCCGCGCTTTTGCTGGGGTCCGGTGGCGTTTCCTGGTCTCGGGCAGGAGTTCGCCTGCCGACGGACATGGACCCAGCCAAGATTTTCGCGAAACTGTTCGTTGAGGATCCAGGCAAAACGAAGGCGCGAAATCGAGAGTTTCTCAGCGAGGACGCCAGCATTCTCGACGTGGTGCGCGAGGACGCCAAGCGACTCAATGTCCGGTTGTCGAAGAACGATCGGAACAAGCTGGACGAATACCTGACGTCCGTTCGCGAAGTGGAGCGGTACCTGCAACGCAAACAGGATTGGATCGACATTGCCAAACCGAGGGTGAAGGACACGGTGATCAAGGGTGACGGGGATGACCGAATCATTGATCTGGCCTATCCCTACAACACCGAGGTGATCTACGACCTGATGGTGCTGGCACTCCAAACCAATTCCACCAACGTGATCTGCTACGGGCATCCAGGGGGGAATCGATTGTTTCCCTTCGAGGGCATCGCGCTGGGTTATCATTCACTGACGCATCACGGAAAACGGCCTGATCTGCTGAATCAGCTGGTGATCATCGAGTCCTACTACGCCCAACAATTCTCACGCTTCCTGACGAAGATGAAGAATACTCGCGACGCCGAAAATCGGCCTTTGCTCGACTCAACCGTCGTAATGTTTGGCAGCGGCATGGGCAATGCCAGTTCCCACTCCAGTCGCAATCTGCCGATCATGTTGGCCGGCGGCGGTTTTCGGCATGGTCAGCATCATCGCTTTGAACGTCGTGGACGTGACGGGCATCCATTGTCCGACATGTTCGTGACGGTCCTGCAGCAGCTCGGCTTGGAGCAGGACAAGTTTTCCACCAGCCAGGGCAATCTCAATCATCTGTTGGCATGAGTCTTCGTTTGCGACTGGCAATCACGATCGCCTGCTGCTTTGCCACAATTGTGTCGGCTGCCAATGGTGAACCGTTGGTTCCTTTTCTGAAGACCTACTGCGTGAAGTGTCACGGCGGGCAGAAGCAGAAGGGTGATCGCCGCTTCGATGGACTCACCGGGACGATCAAGGGAATTCGCGATGCCGAAGCGCTGCAGGAGATTCTTGACCAGCTGAACCTTGCGGAGATGCCGCCGCAAGATGAGAAGCAACCATCCGCCGACGAGTTGAAGCAGATGGTCGTCTGGTTGACCGACACTCTGAAACAAGCCCGTGAATCGGCTCGCGACGACGCCGGCAAAGTCGTGCTACGTCGCCTGAATCGCAGTGAGTATCTGAACACGACCCGTGACCTCTTTGGTTTCAAGATGACCGACTTCGACCCGACCACCTCCTTCCCGCCGGATGATGCGGTCGATGGTTTTGACAATGTTGGAGAAGGTCTCGTGACTTCGGGTTTTCTGCTCCGCAGCTATCTGACCGCCGCGCGGAAGATTGCCGACAAGGCCATCCGCCCAGGGCCGCGTCCGGAGAAGATTCATTATGTGGCAAAAGGGCAGGAGATCCACGGTCACTCGCGCGGGCATCGTCCCGAGATTGCCCGCATGACCATCAAGAATCGGCAGCCGCTGGGTATCACGATCCTGGACAAGAAACGTGGCGTGCCCGCTGATGGTGAATACGTCATCCGCGTTCGGGCCTTGGCCCATCAGCGCAAGTCCCGCTACAAGGACGAGGATCTGCGCTACAACTCAGACGAGCCGATGCGGATGTCGATCAGTGTTGATTCGCGAGTGCTTGGAGCCACGGCACATCGCGTCATCGAGGAGTTCGAGATTCCGGACGACGAGATCATTGAGATTGAACATCGCGTCTGGCTCGACCGCGGTTTCACCTTTCATTTGCATTGGGCCAACGGACCGCACGGATCGTTCAAGCGCATCATGCGCAAAGTCCTGCCCAAGTACACCAAAGACGCCATCATGCCCTTGCGCAACCCCCCGGAAATGTACATTGGCTCCGGCCCGGAAATGCACGTCTACTCGGTGGAGATCGAAGGGCCGTTCTACGAGGAATGGCCGCCACCGGGATTCGCCCGGTTTTTTCAGGATCCTCCCAAGCGCCCCGACGCCAAATATCTGAATGCCTCACTGACGCGTCTCGCCGAACGCGCCTTTCGTCGCCCGATCAAATCCGCAGAGTTCGAACCCTACCTTGCGTTGGCCCGCAAACATCTTACGGATACCAAGGATTTTTGGGCCGCGGCCAAATACGGTGTGCGCGCCATTCTGATGTCGCCCAACTTTCTCTACCTGCCGGAGTCTGATCCCGGTCGTGGGGCCGGGGAGTACGATCCCTACGAATTGGCCTCACGACTTTCTTACTTCCTCTGGAGTTCAATGCCCGATGATGAACTACGCGCCTGCGCCGACAACGGCTCCCTGCTTCGGGCGGACGTCTTGAAACGGCAGGTCAGCCGCCTGCTCGGCGATCCCAAGGCTGAATCTTTTGCGATCAATTTTTCCGAGCAATGGCTTGGTCTCCGGAAGCTCGGTGAGATGCCGCCCGATCCGAAGAATAATCCCACCTACTACGACGACAATCTCGAAGCAGCGATGCGGGAGGAGACGCGGCGCTTTTTCCAGCATCTGTTGACCGGCGAAGGCAGTCTGTTGGAGTTCATCGATTCGGATTACACCTTTCTGAACGGCTCTTTGGCCCGGCACTACGGAATTCCCGGCATCGAGGGCGATGCGTTTCGCAAGGTCGCGCTCAATGCCACGCATCGCCGGGGCGGCCTGTTGGGGCAGGGCAGCATCCTGACGGCCACCTCCAATGGGGTTGAGACTCAGCCGGTCGTTCGCGGGGTGTGGATCCTCGAAAACCTGCTTGGCACACCGCCCAGTCCACCGCCCCCGGATGTGGAACCAATCGAACCCGATACTCGCGGTGTCAGCACAATTCGCGAATTGATGGCCAAGCATCGGAATAACCCGACCTGCTTCGAATGCCACCGCAAAATGGATCCGCTCGGGCTGGCCATGGAGAATTTCGATCATGTCGGGGCTTGGCGCGATCGCTACAGCAAGAAGCTGCCGATTGACGCCGAAGGTGAAATGCCTGATGGAGCGGTCTTCGACGGAGCCGACGGTATCCGCGCCTACCTCAAGGCGCGTCCCGACCAGTTCACCCATTGTCTTACTGAGAAGATGCTCACTTACGCCCTCGGGCGTCGTCTCGGTTTCAGCGACCGTGACGATCTCGATAAAATCGTCAAGACCGTGGCCAAGAACAGCTACAGCCTCCGCGAACTCGTCCACCAGATCGCCGCCAGCGAAGTATTCCAAACCAAATGAAACGTCTGCTTCTCCTTTCGATACTGGCAGTGGCAGCATTATGCCGAGCGGATGAACTTCGACCTAATTTTGTCCTTATTTTGGCGCATGATATGGGCCGTGATTGGATCAGTTGCTACGGAGCAGAACACCAGACACCCAATCTCGATCGAATTGCGGCCGAGGGAATTCGCTATGACACGGCGTGGAGCATGTCCAATGCTGAATTCTCCCACAAATCCTTGATCTTCGGTCGCTATCCCAGTCGGCTTGCGAAGGGACAACCGTCCTTCGTGGAACTCTTGACCAAGGCCGGGTACCAGCGGGAAGACCACGACTTCGACCGCGAGTTCAAGCTTCCGAACAAACGGCCGTTCCTACTCCTCTGCCAACTGCCGTCTCCCAGCGGGGACTTCGCCAAGCACGTCAAACGAGTCGACGATCTCGTCGGGGATCTGGCCCGTCGCACGGCAGACAACGATACGCTCCTGCTCTTCACCAGCTCTGGCGGTTCAGCGGTATCGGGCAAGTTGAACGAAAATGCCTACCCTGTCGGCAAGGGCGCAAAGGCGGATTGGGGAGCCCATGTCCCGTTCATCGTCCGCGCGCCATTCCTGAGCCAGGGCGACCGCGCCTCACGGGATCTGATCGACTTCACCGACCTGTTCCCAACACTCGTCGAACTCGCCGGAATTGAGCAACCCAAGGAACTCAAGTTGGACGGGATCTCCATGGTGCCCAGCCTGCGCGGTAGCGACGATCCGTTCGATAAACGCAACTGGATTGTCTCCGAAACCGTTGGCTTTCGCATGGCCCGGGACTGGCATCACATCCTGGATACCAACGGCAGATTCCACGATTTGGACAGAGATCCGCTACAGGAGCGCAAGGTCAGCAGACAGGACAAGCAGGCCCCTCATCGCCGTCAGCGCCTTCAGATGATCCTCGACCGATTTCCGAACAACGCCGAAGCCATACTTGGGGCCTTTCGCTGAAATGGACAATTGGGCAAAATCGAATGGGTTTCTTGGAAGATGAAACACCTCGCGTGTTCGTGACAATGTCCTACAAATCACACTATGAAATTACTCAAACCATTGCTGCTGCTCGCCCTGTTGCTGGTCACGCCAGCCAGCGGAGCTGATCGGAAGCCTCACGCCGTCTTTCTGCTCGGCACACTGCATTATTCACCTGAGCTCACGATGCCGGTCTTTGCCAAGGAATTGGAACGGTTTGGTTTTCGCACGACTTTGGTGCGGGGCGAGGGCAATCCCGAAAAGAAGACCGAGAATGTGCTGCCCAACATCGGGGTGTTGAAGGATGCGGATGTCGTGATCTTCTTTTCGCGCTTTATGAAACTGCCTGATTCCGAGTGGCAGCTGATTGAGGATTATCTCAAGTCGGGCAAGCCGGTCATCGGGCTACGCACGGCGAATCACTCCTTCAAATACCCGAAAGATCATCCGCGCTTCGCCTGGAACGATGGCTTCGGGCGTCGGGCCTTGGGCACACCCTACGTCGTGCATCAGAGCAGCGAGACGCAGATCAAGGTCGTGGCCGAGAATGCTGACCATCCGATCATGACGCATGTGACCAAGCGTGAATGGGTTTCGCCGGGCACGCTGTATCTCGCCCAATTGGAGCGGGGCTGTGTGCCGCTCCTGATGGGAAGTGGCAAGGGCAAGGCCCGTCTGCTCAAAAAAGCGTTCGGTGAAATTCAGGTGAAGGAGTTCGAAACCGCGCCGGTTGCCTGGGCGTGGGTGAATGAATGGGGTGGCAAATCCTGCTACAGCTCGCTGGGTCATCCGGGCGACTTCGCTGAAGAGTCCTTCAATCGCATGCTGCTGAACACGATTTGTTGGGCCGTCGACAAACCGTTGCCGCCCAAAGATGCGAAGATCAATACTTGGCAGATTGAGCGCGTTGACAAAAAGAAACGGCCAACGAAAAAGAAATGATCAAACTCACGCTGAACCTTTGCCTGGTTGCCGCACTGCTTCTCGGCACCTCTGCCAACGCGGAGTCCCCCATCCGTCCGGGAGACCGGATTGCGCTGGTGGGCAATACCTTTGCCGATCAGTTGCGGATGTATGGCTATCTGGAGACGCTGCTGCTTCAGCGTTCCGCCAGTAAGCCGATTTCGATCCGCAATCTCGGATGGGCAGGGGACGTATTGACAGTCCGGGATCGCCCGACTGGATTTCCGACCGAGGAGTCCGAGCTGACCAAGCACCAGACAGATGTGATTATCGCCTGTTTTGGGATGGGTGAATCCTTCGCCGGAGAAGCCGGTCTGGATGCTTTCCGGAATGATCTTGAGAGCTTTATCGCGTCGCATGAGGGAAAAAAATACAACGGGAAATCTGAAGTGCGCCTGATCCTGATCTCACCGATTGCCTACGAGGATCTGGGCAAACGAACTCCGCGTTGGGAAAAGCGAAACAGTGAGTTGGCGACCTACACCCGCACGATGAATCAGGTGGCAGCCAGAGCCGGTTTGCCTTTCGTCAATCTCAACCGACCAACGTCGGATCTGATGGAGGACTACACGGCCCCTAAGATGACGGTAAATGGTGTGAACCTGAACGGCTACGGATACTGGTGCGTGAGCCGCACGCTGGCGGATGTTTTGCTGCCGGGCGACGGTCCGTGGCGATTGACGGTAGATGCCGGCCAGGCGACCGGATCCGGGCGTGGCGTATCAATCTCGGGGGTGAATCGCTCTGGCCGTGGAATTCGATTCACCGTTGCGGAGAAGACTTGGCCGAGTTTGGGGGCACCCGTTGCAGGGAAAGTTCATCGCCAGCTCGGATCACAACGCGATGTGCTCACTGTGAAGAATCTGTCCGCCGGCCAATACCGACTGACGATTGATGGCACAGAAGTGGCAACTGCCACTGCACAGAAGTGGGCCGAAGGCGTAGCACTCGAGGCCACCCCCGCGCATCTGGCTTTGGCGGAATATCGGGAGGCGATCTACGACAAGAACGTCAACTTTGTCTACAGCTGGAAGGCTCTCAACCAGGTGCATATTGTCGGCGAACGTCGTAAGTCCAATAGCGGGCGCGCCCTCCCGGCGGAAGTGATCGAGTTTAAGAAACTGACCGATCAAAAAGACGCTGCCTTGGCTCAGGGCATCGAACTCAAGACCCGCAAATGGCAATTGATCCCGGTGAAATAGTTTTCAGAAAACGATAACAATCGACGACAACCCGTAGCAGCCAACGTGAGGAGGCTGACTCTGCGGACCAAACAGAATCTCAGCCTCGTCACCTCGGCTGCTACGAGGCGCCGCGCATGAACCGAAAACCAATGAAGCAAATTATCTTAGCAATTTCACTTATCGCCCTGACCGGGACCACTTTCGCGCAGCAGGGCGCGGAAGGCATCAAGACGGCGAACCTCAAAGACGCCGATGTCAGCCTGATGAACAATCACGACCCGGCATCGGAGTTGGCGAACTTCGATCTGCTGCCCGGTTATCAGGTGAACCTTTTCGCCTCGGAACCGATGTTCGCGAATCCGATCCACATGATGTGGGATTCGAGGGGCCGGCTTTGGGTCGCGTGCTCCTGGGCTTACCCGCAGCTCAAGCCGGGCGAAAAGGCGAACGACAAGATCATCATCCTCGAAGACACGGACAACGACGGGAAGGCGGACAAATCCACCGTTTTCGCGGATGGCCTTTACCTGCCGACCGGAATCGAACTCGCGAACGGAGGTTGCTACGTCGGACAATCGCCGGATGTATTCTTCTTCAAGGATACCGATGGTGACGACGTGGCGGATGTGAAGGAGGTTGCCCTCACCGGATTTGGAATCGAAGACAGTCATCACTCGATCAGTGCCTGGCGGCGCGGCCCGGGCGGTTGGATCTATTTTCAGGAAGGCATCTTCCTGCACACCCAGGTTGAGACGCAGTATGGCGTGGTTCGCAATTTCAACGGCGGGGTCTATCAGTTCAACCCGCGTTCGCAGGAACTGAAAATGTTCGTGCGCGGCACCGGCGGAAATCCGTGGGGACACGTCTTCGATCGCTGGGGCCAGTCGTTCATGGTGAACAATCCCCGGATCATGTATCTGTCGCCGGCATCCGGTGCCAGCAGCAAACCGGCCCGCGTCGAATCCTTGATCGCCACGGAGAAACAATGTGGCGGTGATCTCGCCTCGGGAACCCATCTTCCGAAGGAGATGCGCGGGCAACTCTTCACCTGCCGTTTCAAGAGCCGCACAATTGTCCGGTATGAATTTATCGATGATGGTGCCGGGTTCAGCGCGAACGTGTTGCCCCCGTTGATCGCCTCCAAGCATCCCAACTTCCGCCCGGTGGATTGCAAGATCGGCCCCGACGGCGCGGTCTATGTGGCCGATTGGTACAACTCCATCATCAACCACGGCCAGCACGACTTCCGCGATGCACGTCGCGATCACCATCACGGGCGCATCTGGCGCATTACCCACAAGGAGCGTCCCCTGGTGAAAAAACCGAAACTGTTTGGCGAATCGATTGGCACCTTGCTGGATCATCTCAAGAGTCCGAATACCTGGACCCGTCATCAGGCCCGCAAGGAATTGAGTGAGCGCGATTCCGAAAAGGTTTTGAAAGCCGCCGAAGCCTGGGTGGCGAAACTGGATCCGGCCGCAGCGGGCTACGATGGGCATTTGGTTGAAGCGATGTGGGCCTGTCAAAATGTGGAGAGTCCCAGCGAGTCGATATTGAAGAAGGTCGTAAACGCCAAGGACGGCCACGCACGATCAGCTGGCGCCCGCGTAATTCGATATTGGCACGATTCGCTGTCTGACCCAGTGGACATGATCGCGAAGTTGGCGGCGGATCCGTTTCCCCGCACCCGCATGGAAGCAGCGCTCGCTGCCGGTTTTATTCCGAAATCAGAAGCCTTCACCGCCGCCCTCAACGTATTGGATCATGAACAGGACAAGTTCATCGCCACCGCCCTGTCGCAGACCGTCAATGCCCTGGAGCCGTTCTGGCAACCCATGTTGCAGAGTGGTGAGTTGAAGTTTGCAAAGCCCGAACATCGCAATTTTGCCAATCGCTCCGGAGGATTGGGGTTTGAGGAGCGGCTCAAGGAATTCCTCAGAAACCGAAAACCCAGCGCGCGTGAGCTGGCTGAAGTGCAGGCGCAGTTCGTTGCCCAAGCCAAGTCCAAGCAGTTGCAATCGGTGTATCGCTCCCTGACTTCGAAGAAATCAAACCTGCCACGAGAATCCCAGTTGGCGCTGCTGGAGGGACTGGTGGAGATCGGACGTAAAGGTGAACTTTCCCTTGGTCGAAAGATCAGATCGCTCATCCCCAAACTCGCCAGTAAGGACGACGCCATCGCCGCCGCAGTGGCTGCCAATCTTGGGGCCTGGAAAGCCACCGATGCCGGCGACCCACTGTTGAAGCTACTTCGTGATGAGACACGTTCAGCATCAGTGCGTAAGGCAGCAGCCGAAGCGCTGGGAAGTCTGGAACAGACCACGTTCGTCGAAGCTCTCCGGAAGATGGCTGCGACGGGCGCCATGCGCGACCGTTACATCGCGACCTACGGCTTGGCCAAGGCCGACCTGCTCGATGCGGCTGTCGCTACAGCAGCCATTCTGACGGACGATCCGGGAGCGGCGGATCCGGCTGAACTCATCGCCCAATTCCTTCAATGGGGCAAGGGGCCGGGTCTCTTGCTCAAGGAAATCAAAGCCGATCAGCTTCATCCCGAGGCCGTCGCCAAGGTGGCTGCCTATCATCGCCGCACGGGACAGTTGCCCAAGGCCTTGGCCAGAATCCTCGCACCCGCTGCGCCGAAGTCTTTGAGTCAGCAACTGCTTCGCGAGCAGCGCGCGCAGTTGACCGCGGACGTCATCAGGCACGGCGATCCGGTAAAGGGCGAATTGATCTTCCGTCGGCAATCTTCCGCCTGCGCCGTCTGTCACGGCATTGGCTCAGTCGGTCCGGCCATCGGACCCAACCTCGTCGCCGTCGGTGCTGCTGCGGGACCTGAGTACATGGTCGAATCGATCCTTGAGCCGAACAAGGCCATCGCCGAGCACTACGAAAACGTCATGCTCTCTCTCAACGATGGCAGCGTTCAATCGGGCGTCATCACCCACCAGAGCGAAAAGGAAATTGTCCTGCGCGATTCGGTGGTCGCCGGCAATGAGATCCGCATCTCTGTCAGCTCCGTACGCAAACAGAAGCAGATGGCTTCATTGATGCCAGAGGGATTGGCCGATCAATTGAAGAGCCGGCAGGAATTCCTCGATCTCGCCAAGTTCGTATCTCTGCTCGGCCAACCCGGGCCTTACGCCAACGACGAAAGCCCGGTCATCCGCAAATGGCGCGTGGTGCCTGAGGAACGTCCCGGCACCATCCCAGATGAAGACGCCTTCTGGATGCCGGCCTATAGCATGGTGAATGGTGAACTCCCCGCCGCCGATCTCGATCGCGGCGACGTGGTTTATGCTCGTGGGTTCGCGACCATCCTCGCGGGGGGGCAAGTGAAGCTGGACATCAACAACAGCAAAGGCTTGCGGCTCTGGATTGAGGGGAAGGAAATCCAGGAGCTCAACGCCCCGATCAGATTCACCAAAGGCAGGAAGACATTGACTTTCGCCATCGACCGGAAAGTTCGAGGCAACATCGGACTTCGCGTTCAATTAGCTACCGCCGCCGACTCATCCGCCAAGTTCAAGCCCGAAGGCGGGATCTAGGACCGGGGGAGAATGAGCATAATCTACTATGATCAACATTGCCCAGCGTACGACGAACTGGTTGATGTCATTCTGAAATGTGCGCGACTGCCTGCGGGTTCGCTGATCTGACCTGCTCAGTCGTCTTGATCTTTTCGCCGCTCCTTGGGCGCGGTAACCATGTCTCGCACGATCAAGGAAATCACGATTGCTCCCAGAACGACTGCCATCGGTTTCGTGCGGTTCGTGCCTTGACTCTCTACTTGGCGGGATCGGCCCAGCGTTTGGCCTGGGTCACCCGGTGATTCACGGTGGAGTCATTCTTGGTGGTGACGCCTCGGCGGCTCGCGCCTTTGGCGATCAATGATTCAAACTGCCGGGCCAGAGCTTGGACGCGTTTCGGTTGGGCTCCAGACAAATCGTTGGCTTCGGCAATGTCGTTGCGAAGATTATAGAGTTCGACAACACGGGCTTTCCCGCGGGACTTGTTGCGATTGGGATTCGCGTTGCGGAACACGAGTTTCCAATCGCCGTTCCGGTAGGCGAATTCGCCGTGGTTGGAGTGGTTGACGGTGGCGGTGCGTGGCTGAGATTGTTTCTTCCCCAGCGCACTGCTCAGAAAACTGATACTGTCCTCCGCACCGTTCTTCGGCAGCTTGCCGTTCACCAGTTCGGCGCAGGTTGCAAACACATCGGTGAGACTGACAAGTTGATTGGTGCTGGTGTCGGGCGAGATCTGCTTGGGCCAACGAATCACCAGTGGCACGCGATGGCCTCCCTCCCAAATGTCGCCTTTGTGTCCGCGATAGGGACCGCTGGGCAGGTGGTCGGCCTTGATCAGGTCGGGCCAGCCGGTGTAGTGTGAGTGACCGTTGTCGGCAGTAAATATGACGACGGTATTGTCGGCGATCCCCGCCTCATCGACGGCCTTGATGACCTGTCCGGCAGACCAATCGGTTTCCATCACGAAATCGGCAATGGGAGCGATACCGCTTTTCCCTTTGAAACGCGTGGATGGGACCACCGGTTCGTGTGGGGAGGTCTGGGAAAAATAGAGGAAGAAGGGTTTGTCCTGTTTCGCGAGCTGATGCACCTGCTCGACAGCGCGCCGGGTGATCTCCGGCATGATGTCCGCAAATTTCCATCCGGGTGCGATCGGCGCACCAACAAAGCCGCGCGGCATGACCACACCTTCGTTGGGATCGTAAACGTATTTCGCCGCGGGTTGGATGGCGATCCGATCATTCTCGATATAGGTGAACGGCGGAAGATTGGGCAGATCGACTCCATAGAAGTAATCGAAGCCGCGAGCGATCGGACCTCCGGCAATTGGTTTCGTGAAATGCCACTCAAGATTCTTCTGACCGTTCGGAACTTCTGTCATCCGACTCTGCTGCGGTCCCGGCCATTCCCAGCCGAGATGCCATTTGCCGATGCACGAGGTGTGGTAACCGTGATCCCTAAGAAATCCGGGCAGCGTGGGTCGGTCTTCGGAGATGAGCGGCGGCTCGTACGCCGCAATTACCCATTCCTGCAGTCGCGTGCGCCAGGCATAGCGACCGGTGAGCAATCCGTAACGGGTCGGCGAACAGACGGCGGACGGACTGTGCGCGTCGGTAAAACTCATCCCTTGCCGGACAAGCTTGTCGAGATACGGGGTCTTGATCTTGTTGTCGGGGTAGTGGGCCTGGATATCTCCAACGCCGAAGTCGTCCGCGAGAATGAGGATGATATTCGGTGGCTTGGCAGTTTCCACCGGTGGTGGGTCGAGGAGGAAGCCGGCGATTGTGAGCAGGGCGATGGTCAAGCGCATAGGTTGGCTTTAGGCAGTCGGCGGGCGGGCGTCAAGGATCGTGGACAAAGACCGCGAACGTAGCCGCGAGCGTGAGCGATTGGATCTCCCCATGGCCGCCGACGCGAGGCGGCTCAAACCAACCTCCAGGGCTACATGTATTCCAAACGCGCCAACCGGATTTTCTTTGAAACAGACCCCTGGCTGACGACATAGTCCGAATAGCCAATCGACATCGAACTATGCGCCCATTACTCGCTCTATTTGCCCTCGCAGGTTTACTCGAAGCCCGTCAGCCCAACGTCATCCTCGTGATGACTGACGATCAGGGTTACGGCGATCTGTCGTGTCACGGGAATCCGGACTTTCGAACGCCGAACCTGGACAAGCTCCATGGGGAGTCCGTTCGCTTTACGGACTTTCATGTGGACCCAACCTGTGCGCCGACGCGGGCGGCATTGATCACGGGTCGTTACTCGTTGAGCACCGGTGTGTGGCACACAATCGCCGGCCGGTCGTTCCTGCATCCGGAGGAGGTCACCATCGCCAATGTGATGAAGGGTGGGGGATACATAACCGGCATGTTCGGGAAGTGGCACCTGGGCGACAACTATCCCTGCCGTCCCCATGATCGCGGATTCGACACCGCTGTCTATCACGGCGGCGGCGGCGTGGGACAGACGCCGGATCTTTGGGGTAATGACTACTTTGATGATCGCTACTTCCACAACGGCAAGCCGACCCAATACCAGGGCTACTGCACGGACGTCTTCTTTGGCGAAGCGATGAAGTTCATGAAAGAGAGTAAGGACAAGCCCTTCTTCTGTTACCTGCTTCCGAACGCCCCGCACGGCCCGTATTACGTGGCCGACAAATACTCAAAGCCGTTTCGCGAACAGGGCTTCTCGAAGGATCGTTCCAACTTTTATGGCATGTTGGTGAACATGGACGAAAATATGGGCCGTCTCGAAAAGTTCCTGCAGCAGGAAGGTCTCCGCGAAAACACCATCGTGATCTTCATGACGGACAACGGCACAGCCGGTCCGTGGTATCCGAAGGAAGGCAAGGACCACTCGGCCGGCTTACGCGGTATCAAAGGATCTATCTACGAGGGCGGTCATCGCGTTCCGTTCTTCGTCCGTTGGCCCAACGGCAAGGTCGGCGGGGGGCAGGATGTGAAGCATTTGGCTGCGCACATCGATGTCTTGCCGACTCTGGCAGAACTGTGCGGAGTGACTCGCGAATCCGGACCCAAGCTCCATGGACGCAGCCTCGCACCTCTGTTACGGAATCCTAAAGCAAAGTGGAAGGGCCGCAGTCTGGTTGTGAATAATCAGCGCATTGCTGAACCGCAGAAGTTTAAGGATTTCGTGGTGATGTCCGGCAACTGGCGATTGGTGGGGAAAGACGAACTCTACAATCTCAAGAATGATCGCGGGCAGGCGAAGAATCTGGCCACCAGGAATCTGAAAGTCGTGACCCGGTTAATGAAGTTCTACGAAAAATGGTGGAGCCAAACCTCGGGTCGAGCTGGAACCTTGGTCCCAATCACCGTCGGTCACGCCAAGGACAATCCCGCTTTCCTTACCGCCCACGATTGGCACGCCAAGAAGTTGCCCTGGCATCAGGAAGTCGTGGCTGAAGCACCGGCCTTCAATGGGCATTGGGAAATCAACATCGCCGAATCCGGCTACTACACCATCGCGTTGATGGAGCGCCCGACCGAAGCGAAGTTCCCCATCAATGCCACCCGCGTAACTTTGAAAGTGGACGGCAAGACCCTATCCAAAGAGATTGTGAAAGGAGCTGCAGAGGTTTCGTTCGAACTCAAACTGAAGGCCGGTCGCACTCAACTCCAGTCCACGATCGTTGACCGAGCCGGCACGGAGCGCGGCGCCTACTACGCTCGCGTCTTCCGTCACTGATCGTTCCAATTCAGTAAACTGATGAAACTCCTATCCGCTCTTCTTGGTGTCCTTGGTGCCCTTGGTGGTTTAACTCAAGCGGCCAAGACTCCCAATATCGTGGTTGTCCTTGTCGATGATCACGCTTTCGAGGCGATTTCCGCCTATGGCACTCACCTGAAGGATCACGCCAAGACGCCCACTATCGATCGACTCGCGAACGAGGGCATGCGCTTTGATAATTTCATCTGTTGCAACTCGATCTGTTCGCCGAGTCGAGCCGCTATTCTGACCGGGCAGTACAGTCACAAAAACGGTGTGAAGGGATTGAACGGGGCGATCAACGACGATTCGCCGCAGTATCCGGTCGAGTTGCAGAAGGCCGGATACCAGACCTGGCTGGTTGGTAAATGGCATCTCAAGAGCCAGCCCAAAGGCTACGAAAAACACATGACGGTCAAAGGGCAGGGGAGCTACTTCGATCCGACCTTCAACGGAAGTGAAGGCGAATGGCGCAAGGTCAAAGGTTATTCGACCGACGTCTATACCGATATCGCGATGAAGTGGTTGCAGGCACGAGACCGCAAGAAACCGTTCCTTCTCAGTCTGCAATTCAAGGCGCCGCATCACGAATACGGGCATGCCGCGCGTTATGATGATCTGCTCGCCGAGGTGACGATCCCCGAACCGCCTACGCTCTACGATGACATTGCGAAGAGTGATTCGAACATACAGCGCGAGTTTCTTCAGACGACGAAATTCCACATGCTTCATTCCAAGAAAGCGGGCGGCAAAAGAGATCCCAGCAAGAGCTATTACGCCCGTCATCTGAAGGATCCGGCCCCAAACGAAATGTGGAAGCATGACCCGAACAGTGATGACGATAAGATCCGGGTGGCCTATCAGCATATGGTGCACAAATACATCCGCTGCCTCACCGGCAACGACGACAACCTGAAGCGAGTTCTTGATTACCTCGACGCCGAAGGCCTCAGCGAGGACACCATCGTCATCTATACTTCAGACCAAGGTTATTGGCTTGGCCAACACGGTTTTTATGATAAGCGCCTGATCCTTGAAACCTCTGTTCGCATGCCGTTCCTCATCCGCTACCCCCGCCTGATCAAACCGGGTACCGTCAACCAGGATCTCTGCATCAACGTGGATATCGCCCCCACACTTCTCGAACTCGCCGGTCTTAAAATACCGGCCGCCATGCAGGGGCGGAGTATGGGATCGTTGTTGCGCGGCGAATCCCCCAGCGACTGGCGGAAGACGCAGTTTTACACCTACTGGGGTACACCTGAGCACTACGGGGTCCGGTCCGACCGCTACACCTACGTGAAGGTGAAGAACCATCCGCCCGAACTCTTTGATCGTAAGACGGACCCTCATCAACGCCACAACGTCATTGCGAACTCCGATTATCGGGAAGCGATCAAGCGGCTGGACCGCGAGCTGAAGCAACAGATTGCAGATGTGGAAATCAGACCGATCAATCTTCCCGGGGCCAAGAGGAGGTAGCCCAGACTGCAGGAACGGCCATTCGAACGTAGCAGCCTCTTCGCGTCGGCTGCTGCGGGTTGTGGTTCACCGCTCGTCAATTTCCTCCGGCAGACTTCTTCACGCGGAAGAAAAATTTCTCGGCACCGGGGATGGAGACGCTGAAGTGATCGGTGGATTCGTTGCTTTGCTGGGAACCAATGAGGGGCGTGAAGTTTTGTAGGTTCAAGCTGAATTCCACGGTGTAGGAAAAGCCCGGCAGAGAGTTCCAACCGAACGTGCAGTTGTTGAAGGCTCCGACTTGAAAGTCGACATTCACAGGGTTGTTGATGATCGATCCGTCGAAGTATTTGCTGGCGCGTTCCCAGACTTGGATACCGCATTGGGATCCCATGATACGACCAGGCCCGTCATCGACGGGAACGTGAATGCCGCCATACAAGCGGGACTTTCCGGCTTCATCCGCCGCATCATAGTAGGTCGCCCACTGGAGGGTGATGTCGACGCTCGGTCCTTCCTCGAATTCCAGATACTGATTGCGTGGTGCGTGAAAGGTTCCCATCCCGCCGGGGAAACTCGACGTCCCGGTCATGCGGGTGAGCACCTCGGCGGCGGCCCGACTAAAGGCGCTGTGGCCGGAGACGTAGCCGGCAAAGGCGGGCGTCACGAAGGTGTCGCGTTGGTAGGGTAGCCAGGTGTTGGCGTGGATCCATTTGGTGCCAGTGAATTCCGTTTCCGGATTTGCGGGTTCACCGCCCCAGGCGAAGATCGCCATGCTGCCCGGAACGAGGCCAAAGTGCCGCTGTCCGACGGCCGCGGATTCAGAGGTGATCCGCTCGATGAGTCCGGGAATCAAGGGCAGCCCGTTTGGGTGAAAGCCGGGAGCGGTGCTATCCGTGGATTGTCCGACTCCGGCCATGTAGCGGATGCTGCTGATCGGTCGGATGTAGTCGTAATGTCGTTTGCAGGTCCACGCCGCCACCGCGGCGTCATGCACGGCAGCGTTGAGGGCAAAATACATCTTCACGTCCCATTCGAGTTCATCCACCAGCGGGCCGGTGCCGCCGATACGGCGTTGAAGGGACGGATGATCAGAGACTTCGTTCGCGAGCTTGTTCCAATGCCCGGGCGGGGTTTCGGATTCCGGACCGTCTGCCCAAAATTCGGCAATCACCCGACCGTAGTCACCATGCGGAACAATCTGCTGAGCATAGGGTAAGCCGGTGGCAGGATTGATCGGGTAGCCGGTCCCGTCGTTTTGCCCGAGCGTGTTGTTGCCGAGCGAGGCGGGGGAGATGTCGATGGTGTTTCCGTCCGCGGGATCCATCAAGTTGCTGTATTCGATCACGGATACCACGCCCGCCCGGTAGTCTGCATCGCCCACCCCGCCGAGTTGGGGTGGAGTCCCCGGATCGAGATACACGGATTCATTCGGCTGCAATTCGAGAGTAAAAGGCCGGACGGCTCCCCAGTGCGATCCGATATAGATTTGGATCTGGCTTGCAACCAATCCGTTCTGCGTGAAAGCGATGTCGAAGGCCAATGGTTGCCAGCGATTCAGGTCGTTCAGGGTGGTGCCGGCAAGCGCAAGGATGAGCGGGTCATTCACCGGGGAGTAGGTCGGGTCGCTGTAGAGGGTCAACTCGTTTGATCGGTCGCTGGCGGCGAAGCCAAGCACAGTCGCGGCTACCCGGTTACCCAGAGCAGCGGGCGTTGAATCGGTCGTGCGGGTATTGGCCGGATCGAATCCGAGCGACGTCATTTGTGCCGCGAGTGCGGGAAGCGTATTGCTGACGCTGACTGAGAGCGCATAGCGATGAGCCAATACCCGATAGGCCGCGTAGCTGATCGCTTCGCGGCGGGCCGCAGCCACATCGGTTGCGGTTGCGGTTTCGTTGTGGACGTAGCCGAGGGCATTGGTGTCGAAAGCCGCCCACGTGTCCCACATCGCCACCGAGGTGTGAAAGAGGTTACGCGCCTGGACCGCCGGATTCGGGAAATCCAGCCGGATGGCGGCCAGGTTCTGTTCATTCCAAACCCGCGCGATGGATGCCGCCTCGGGTTGGTGGCAAAATGACGAAAGGATGAGAATTGTGATCAGGCGCTTCACGGTGTCGATCGAGGAGGCTATTCTCGTGATTTTCGGCCAATCTGCCATCCCGCGTTTGGTGTATACTTCCTGCTTTTTGATCGGAGGTGGGACTTTTGCCTGATCCTTGTCTTCGTCAGCGAATGGTTCCCGCGAAGACCTTCGAAACCACGGCGGATTCCCAGCGGATTTGTGGTGAATCAACGGTTCGGCTGGACAAGGTCGGCGATAACCACTTAATTCCCTCGCATGGAAAATCGAAAGCTCACACTTGGCCATTCGCCGGATCCGGATGATGCGTTCATGTTTTACGCGATGGCGAAGGATCTGATCCCGCAGCACGGCTACGAGTTCGAGCACACACTACAGGACATCCAGACGCTGAATGAACGCGCCACGCGGGGTGAATTGGACATTTCGGCAATCAGTATTCATGCCTATCCGTATGTTGCGGACAAATACGCCCTGCTACCCAGCGGCGCGAGCATGGGCGATGGCTACGGACCTATGCTGGTCGCAAAAGAGAAGTTTTCACCGGCTGAAATCGCGAAGCGCAAGATTGCGGTGCCCGGGTTGATGACGAGCGCGTTTCTGGCGTTGCAGATGTTTTTGGATTGCAAGGCGGATCAGTTGGATTACGTGGTGGTGCCCTTCGATGAGATTTTCGATGTGGTCAACCGCGGGGATGCTGAAGTCGGGTTGATCATTCATGAAGGCCAGCTCACCTATGAGGATTCCGGCCTGAAACTCTGTGCGGACTTTGGTGCCTGGTGGAAGTCGGAGAACGACGGTCTGCCGTTGCCCTTGGGTGGAAATGTGATCAACAAACAGATTCCCGCGGATGAACGGAAGGTCATCTCGAAGATTCTGGAAGCGAGCATTGGCTACAGTCTGGATCACCGGGAAGAGGCGGTGAAATACGCGTTGCAATTCGGTCGTGGTTTGGACGAGGGCTTGGCCGATCAGTTTGTCGGGATGTATGTGAACGATTGGACGCGTGATTATGGCGAACGGGGGAGAGAGGCCATCCGGCTATTTCTGAACCGAGGCGCGGAGCTGGGCTTGGTTCCGGCGATTGACGAACTGGAATTTGTGGAGCCCTGAGAATTCCCACGCCGAATCAGCAGCGCAATTCGGTGGACACCGCGCAAGATTGCCAATCATTGCTGGAAAATTGTAGCTTCCCGCCATCAAGACGAAGTCGACAGAGGGAAAGGTAGTCTGGCTCACAGGCTTTTCTGCCGCCGGCAAAACGACCTTGGCAGTGGCCCTGCATGAACGACTCACCGCGAACGGCGTGGCAGCGAACCTGATCGACGGCGATATTGTACGCCAAGGACTCTGCCGGGATCTTGGATTCAGCCGCGAGGACCGCGCTGAGAACGTGCGGCGCGTGTCGGAGGTTGCCCGACTGATGGCTGATGCAGGTCTTTACTGCATCGTCGCGCTCGTGTCTCCCTATCAAGATGATCGGCTCGCCGCGGCCAAAATCGTCGGGGAGCCGCGATTCTACGAAATCTTCGTCGATGCCCCGCTGGACGTTTGTCGCAGCCGGGATCCTAAAGGTCTCTACAAGAAGGCGGATGCGGGCGGGTTGTCGGCCTTCACGGGCGTTTCCGACCCCTACGAACCGCCGCTCTCTCCCTTTCTTCATCTCCACACAGATTCGCTGTCGGCAGAGGACTGCGTCGGGTTGCTGTTCGCCGCTGTCGTCAATTCGTGAAATCTGCATTGCAAAAAATTCGCACCATGCTGCAGATCGAGCGCACGTTGGGTCTGGTCTGGCGGGCGGGCCGATCGTGGGTTGTGGCGGGGCTGCTGCTCTCGGTTATTCTCGGGGTCATCCC
Source organism: Limisphaerales bacterium (assembly GCA_047608975.1). Classification (GTDB taxonomy): domain Bacteria; phylum Verrucomicrobiota; class Verrucomicrobiia; order Limisphaerales; family JAYPXF01. The sequence goes on from JBLFYM010000002.1 coordinate 23,371, forward strand.
CTTGGCCGCCCTCTGGCTGCACAAACTGATCATTGACACCGTCACCCGCGCGAATTTCGACACGGATGAAGCCGGGAGAGCGGTAGTCGGATTTGTCATCGTATTGGGGATCATTGAATTGATCGCGTTGCTCTGCCGGCAGATCAGCAGCTATCTGACCGAGGAGCAGGGGCAGATCGTTCAGGACCACGTCGCCGACCTCGTTCACACGAAGTCAATCGAAGTCGATCTGGCATTCTATGAGAACGCCGAATACCAGAACACCCTGCACCGTGCCCAGATACTCGCCCCCACTCGCGCGGCAAACTTTGTGCAGTTGCTCAGCCAGATCCTTCGCAACGGCCTTTGCCTCGTTGCGGTCTTTGGTTTCTTGGTGACGTTCCATTGGGGACTTGCGCTGATGCTTCTCCTGGCTGTGCTGCCCGGGCTCTTCGCCCGCCTACAGTCGGCCGACCGGATGTTCGAGTACCAGAAGGAGACCACTGAGCGCGAGCGTCTGGGCTGGTATTACCACTCCATGAACACGCAGAACGCCAGCGCGAAGGAAGTCCGAATCTTTCAGCTAGGGGAGCTGTTCCGTCGCTGGTACCGGGATCTTCGCCGGCAGATTCGCGAGGGGCGTATGCGCCTCGCCCGTCGGCGGGTGATCATCGAATTCGGCGTCCAATGTGGTGCGACGCTCGCCCAATACGGGGGTTACCTTTATGTCGCGATCAGGACAGTTCAGGGCGACTTTACACTCGGGGACCTGGTCATGTTCTACCAGGCTTTCCTGCGGGCGCAGACCTTCCTACAGCAGCTGTTGCAGGCCCTCTCCGGCCTCTACGAAAATAATCTTCTACTGGGGCAACTGTTCGCCTTTCTCGACACCACCAACGAGATCTCTTCACCCGCTGTACCGACCGCGTTGCCCAATCCAGAGGAAGCGCGGGTCGAATTCAACAACGTCCGCTTTGCCTATCCCGGCAGTCGGCGAGCGGTGCTGCACGACGTCAACCTCACGATCAATCCGGGCGAGCATATTGCCATTGTTGGCAAAAACGGATCAGGCAAGACGACTCTCGTAAAACTGCTGTGCCGGCTATACGACCCGACCGATGGCCAGATCACACTGGGCGGAAGCCCGCTGGCGGTATTCAATGTCGCCGACTACCGGCGGCAATTCAGCGTCCTCTTTCAGGACTATCTGCAGCATCCTCTGTCCGTCCGGCAGAACATCTGGTTCGGGGACATTGTGAAAGCACCCGGATCCGGCCGGGTCGAAGAGGCGGCGAAGCTCACCGGTGCGGATGAATTCATCGCGGACCTGCCGAAGCAGTTTGAGTCCACGCTGGGTCGGCGCTTTCAGGAGGGCGAGGAACTCAGTCAGGGCGAATGGCAAAAGATTGCGCTCGCGCGCGCACTGCAGCGCGATACCGGCTTTGTGGTCCTCGACGAACCCACCAGTTCAATGGACCCGGAGGCCGAGTATCGGATTTTTCAGCAGTTCCATAAACTCACACGTGGCCGCACCGCGATCCTCATCAGTCACCGCCTCAACACCGTGATGATGGCCGACCGCATCTACGTGGTGGATGAAGGCCGGATCATCGAAACCGGTTCCCATCAGGAGCTTCTCGCCAACGGCGGCCACTACGCCGCCCTCTTCGAAACTCAGGCCAGCAACTTCCGATGATTTTCGAAGACGATCCTGAACTGACATTGCTGGTCCGGCTGCTGCGAAATTCGATGGCCGGCAAAACAGCGGAGGATTCCTTGTGGTCTTCGGTATTCAGCAAATCCTATTTTTTGAAGCTGGTCCGGCGTCACCGGGTCGCGGCATTCCTCGCCAGCCGAGCCGACACGGCTTCACTGCCTTCCTCTACTCAGAACAGCTTGGCAGACATGAGTGCCGCGAACGCAGTCAAAGCCCTGTTACGCACGCGGACGCTAATTGAACTCGGCAAGCGGCTGGAAAACGCGAACATCCCGTTCCTCAGCGTAAAAGGCCCGATGTTGGCGCAGCGGCTCTACGGCGATGTGGGGGGGCGTCATGCTGGCGACCTTGATTTTCTCATCGACTCGGAACATGTCGCGGCAGCGGACGGATTGATGCGCGAGTCGGGCTGCCGGCGGAGTTCACCTAATTTCGATCTTAGCCCGCGCCAGTGGCGCGAGTACCAGATTATTCGACACGAGTTCCAGTATTTCAATCAAGAGGGTATCCGCATTGAATTCGGCTGGCGACTCGCAGGACTAACAGGGACGCAGTTTGACGAACTGTATGCGGCGCATCGCGAATCGCAGTTTGGCGGAATTTCCATTCCACGACTTCCGGCAACCACCGAACTGCTGCACCTCTTCGTGCATGGTGCTGGCCATGGTTGGTTTCGTCTCTTCTGGCTCCTCGACATCGCTCTCCTATTGCGACGCGATCATGACTGGGAGGCGTTGATGCGCGAAGCCCGCCGAACACGAACCGAGCACTGCGTCTGGCAGGGGGCGCGACTGGCTGAAACGATTTTTGGAGTTGAGCTTCCAGCCAGCATTCGTCCTCCAGAGAATCGCCAAGGGGTAGTCGATTGGCTGGTCAATGACGCTATTCGCCAGCTGCGGGCGGACGAAAAACACCATTCCACTCCGATCAGCTTGTTGCGCGATGCTCTGTATCTTCTGCGCTTGCGTCCCGATCGGACCGCGCGCGCCGCTCTCGTCCGCCCCCGGCTTTGCTCACCAGAAAACTGGCAGCGCTTCCCGCTGCCAGATCAATTTTTTTCCCTCTACTATCCCGCTGCGCCGTTCCTTTGGTCATGGCGACGTATTTGGCGAGCAGATGATCCCTAAGATGACACTTCGCAGGCGAATCGGCTTTCGCGCGGCAGCGGTATTGCTCCCGATCCTCGGGCTTACCCTGTTGGCTGAAGTGGTTCTGAAAACATGGTTTCCAAATGATCGCGCCGATTCCGCGCAGGTGTATCGGTATGACGAAGTATTGGGCGTCTGTCCCAAGGTAAACTTGCGCTTTTCGGATTCTACCGATCACTACCGGGAGATGTTTAGCAATGCGAAGGGGACAATGAATCTTCGTGAATCCTTCGCCGACTACGAGCATCTGGTATTTGCGATCGGGGACTCTTACACCCAAGGCACTGGGGTCGGCTTCGATACCTCGTATCCGTTCCAGTTGGACCTGAGGCTGAACCTCGACACCAACGGCTATCGCAAACATTACGGCGTGGTCAATCTCGGCTTGGCGGCCTATGGCACCCGCCAAGCCGTCCTGACGGCGAAGAGATTTGCCGGGGACATGGGCGATCCCGATTACCTGCTCTATTTAGCCGCTCCCAATGACGTGGCAGACGATCGTCTGTTCAGCAGCGGCTATCGCCATCGTCACCGCGTCGAAGGCAACCCAAACCACCTGATCCCGGCCAGTTGGGTGCATTGGATCTCGAAAACGGAACTGGGCTTCCGGTTGAAACGCGTCATCTTCACTCTGCGAATTCAGTCCGCGAAGGCACCCACCGGAAACGATCAAACACCGGAGTTGGCCAGCCCAAGCTGGGCCGAACTACAGTCGGAACATTTGAGTGAACTGAAGCGTTTGGCAGGTGAACTGGACGCGATGCTGATTGTGGGCTTTGCTGCTACCGGATCGGACTACGATTCACTGCGCCGCTGGGCGCTTGAGGAAAATGTTCGGTTTGCTGATTGGCTGCCAAGAGTCGAATCGGTGCTGGCTGAAAATCCGGAACTGCCGATCCGCAACACCCATTCCGGCGGCCATTTTCGTCCCTGGGTTTACCGCCAGATGGCGGAGGCCTTCGCCCGTTCGATCGAGAGCCTTGGGTTGGAACCCTGAGCGATTGAGCATCCGTTTGACCAACCACCAACCTATCCGTTGGCAAAGGACACGATCAGAAGAAATCCAAAAACTGCAGGCCGTACCTGCCCAAGTTTTGGATCCGTCTGGAACGCCTCGGGACGGAGGTGCGCCTTCAGTTAGGGTACGTCATCCAACGTGCCCGCGCCGTGGAATCACCGCACCTCTACTGTGGATTTGGCGACGCTTCGGGCAGGAGGCTTTGTCGTGACCACCGTCCGGACGAGGGATTGAGACGTTTCGCAGGGCTGAATTCAGCGGGGAGATGCCGGAATCGTCGTCTGCGTTTCGAAACTATCAAGACCGAGCAATTTGCTGTCAGTGGAATTGGTTCCTTCGATGACCGGCATGGGACGAAAATCCAACCATTCGTTCACCGGGATCTTGCCTTCTGGCGGATAGTAAATATGACCGGAGCTTATCAAGGAACCCAGCCAGAGTTCCGATTTCCGGGCGATAAGGCCATCGACGATGTGAAGATCGTAGACCATGCCGAAGCGGGCCTGCGGGTGTTCAACCTTTCTGCCATCGACGACTCCGGTGTATATGTAAACCACACCCTTGGTATTCCCCGTTTCGATCCGCACGGACTCCAACGGCACATCCGCTTTCCAAGACTGTCCCTTTTCCACCGGTGTAAATCGAAAGACGTTTTCCGCGGAATCCAACGAATCCCCCGGGTTCAGCCATTGGGTCGACAAGAAGACTCTACCCATGACGCGATCTGAGAAGAGGATCGGGCTCGCACCCTTCGCCTTTTCGATGCGACATCGGAGTTTCACCCCTCGCGCCGGCAACGCATTCATCCATTCCATCCGATTGCCGTCGGCATCGACCAGAGACACGTCGAGAGTCGCTGTCAGGTAGAAACCTCCGTTGAACAAGGCCGGGGAGCGTTCATCATTTCCACGGAAATACACGCCTCCCAATCTGGCCGGATGCATGGGGCGCGGTGGTAGCGGAGCGCTTTTTCCGCGAATGAATCGCTCAAGGTTCGTCTCTTCACGCAATCGTTCCCGGTGCTTGGCTGAATACGTGGCTTGCAGATGCCCAATGGACACATGATGATAAATGCCAATTCCCATGAGCGCGAAGAGGGCCGTAACAAGAGCGTAGTGGGACAAATTCAGAGCTAGGGCCCGGGTCATCAGTTTGCCGCCGGGCTCCGTGGGATTCCCCCTACGATGTTCGATCACAAGAATGGCAAAGAGGAAGAGCAGATAAGTGTGAACCAACCATCCAGTGCTCAGGTAGAACCGGTTCCATCGATCAACAAGCTGACCCACGATAGGCTGCAGGTGATTCGGATTCAGCACCTTTTCCTGTGACCAGGGAGCCCCGGCCGCCAACCAGGTCTTGAGATGGGCTATCTGAGCAATTGTAAGGGGTTCGGCATCACGAGGCATTCTGTGATCCGGATCTTCTGAGATGATTCGTTGATAGAGTTCGCTCTCCTCAACTGAGGAAGACAGAATCGGAAATCCGTTTCCGCTTCGGCGCCGTGTAAACCGTTCCTCATCGATCCTGAAATTGCCAAGCTGTCGTTCCTTGCCATGGCACGAGATACAGTGCGCTTCGAAAACCGGAAAAACATGAGTCTCGAAATCCGTCGCCGATTCTCCGGTTACTGCGAATGCGAGCAATATCAACATCACAGTGGTGACAATGTAACGGCTGAGTTCCTGTCGCTGTTTCATGGTTTTGCGTATCGCCGTTCTCTCGACATTACGATCCCAGAGAATGTATCGGAGCCGTTGCCCTCCACAGGAAATTGGCAGAGCAGCAGATGGAAACCTGTCGGCATAGAAAGAAAGCAAGCTTAGTCGAAGGCGATATCATGCGGGCAACGAATAATAACTGCAACTTGGTGGCTGCGGCTACTTTGATTCCTGAGCGAACGTACCCCAGATGCTGCCGAGTTCTGAACTCACAACATTCTGATCGTGTCCTGAAAGGAGATCTCGTAGCCTGATAGAGATGAACCGAGCAGACGGTGTGATTGTCATTCTGCTGGTCTGGCAGTTGCTGATTCTGCTGGTCCAGTTCCCCCTCCCGCCGATCAGAAAACTGATCAATCGCTTCCCTCTGAATTTGTTTCCCCGGTGGTCGGTTTTTTTGGGACCGCAGACTCACCTGCGACTTTCTTATCGGGAGAAGAACACCACGGGACAGATTGGCGAATGGATACAAATCTCATCCTCGGCACCTCGCCATTGGTGGTCATTTTTCTGCAATCCCGCCTGGTATAGTGATTTTGGTTTCCGGTGTCTGATGCTTCAACTGTTGAGGAGGTATGAAGGCTACTCAAAATTCGACGGAGCGATTGACGAACTTATGTGGTTTCAGGCATTGAAGAATTGTGTTGCTCAGCAAACGGATGGGATGCGGACCTCGGAGTTCCAGTTCAGGATTCATAGGGACTTCGGATATTTCGATGGACGGGAACCCATGGAAGCATTTCGATCAGGATACCTGCGGCGATGATGGCCCAGATGCTGGAAGATCCATTCGTTTGCCTGGAGTGGATCACGCGTCTGCACGGCTTCGGGGTGGTGTTGATAACCTTCGAGCGCCTGGCCCACTGGCGGGAGTATGCAGAGGCAGGGCGACGGTCTTGGTCGGTGGCTTCTGCCGGGCGCAAGAGGCTTCCGAAGATCCCCGGTGTGAGCTGGTTGTTCGGGTTCCCCATTTTCCCTTATCTGCTGCTGATCCGCACTTTGGCGGGAGCGACTTTGATGTTCACGGTCCATCGATCTCCAGCGAGTGTGATCGCGGTCGTGGTCATTTGCGTGACCATGATCGCCATGGATCTCAGGGAATCATGGTTTGTGGACAGCATATCCAGTCGGCTGCAGGCGATGATTTCCACGGTCCTGTGTTTGCAATTGCTGGCGGTGGATTCTCACCGGGTCGCGGTGGGAGTGGTGAGCTTCATCGCTGTGAACACCTCGCTCAGTTACCTGTTGTCAGCAATTAGCAAGTTGAGCGATGTGGATTGGCGCAACGGATCGAAGGTGTATCATGTCCTTCAGGGTCGGTTTCACGGTTCTGAAGGGCTTGCTGGTTATCTCAGTGGTCGAAGTTTTTTAACCCGTGTCATGACATGGGGAGTTTTGGGATTCGAGTTCGTATTTCCGCTGGTGCTGTTTCTTGATTGGCCCGCTTGTATGCCTCTCTTGGTTGGAGGACTGTCGTTCCATCTGATGAACAGATTGCTGCTGGGAATCCCCGGATTTACTTTGGTTTACCTTAGCGCGTATCCCGCGATCGTTTATGTCAGTCGCCTGCTCGCCTCAAGCTGGAGATGAATACGGTTACCAGTGTACAAAAAAAGGCGACTGCTTATTGCAGTCGCCCTTTTGAATTATTGGAAATTAACTAGGAAGCGCTAGTATTTGCCGCACCGCCATCACCGCCTGCCGTCGCGTTCATCTGGGTGATCTCTGAAACAACAGCGGAGTTCCATTCAGGGTCGGTCCAAACTTTCTTTTCTGACGTATCCGTCTCAATTTCTTGCATGCGCGCATTTTTAATCGCAAAACATGCTTCCGTCAAGCTTTTGTCGACGGAAGTTTTTGTCGACGGAAGTTTGTGCGGAGCGGTTCGTTCCCATATTCGGCCGATGCACTTCAAATCCCACCGTATTGTCGGAGGAATGAAATCAGGTAGACCGCGCGCGGCACCATCTGAAGACCGGCGAGGTTTTCTCGATTACTGCCTCGATTTCCAGTCATTGAGAGGTTGGCAAGTTCCCTAAGCTTCCCGATATCGATAACGTCGTGAATCGGATCGGTCTTCGAAATTGCCGCCAATTCCGATCTTACCGAGGGGATCTGTTTGTTGTACTTAACATGGTAGTCGGGTGAGAAGGGCTCCTTGGTCGTCCGCTGACGAATTTTTTCAGGCAGAAGCCCTCTCATCGACTGCCGAAGCAGATTTCGAGAGTATCCGTTGTTGAGTTTGTGTTCGAGCGGAGCCTGTAAAGCAAAATCGAGAATGTTCTTTTCCCAAAAGGGGTAAGTAATCGAGACGGACTCATAGTTTACGAAGTGGTTTCGCGGGCGAGAGAATCGAAGTTTATTGACCGTATTTAAGACCGCTTGCCGGTGTCTGGTCTGCGGAACTTGATTGATTAATAATTCGCGCTGCATTTCTGCCAACGGTTTCTCTCCATGCCGCTGCACGAAATCATCTCGAAGAAGCCGAGCCGCAAACAGTGGGCTATGTCCCAGCCCGCGGGCAGAATCCAGCGACGCGGTGACGAAGCCCGGCAGCAGTGGGCGTATGATCCGGCGCTTGATCAACGACCAAACCGCGGTTGATTCCGTTTTTGAGAGGGATCTGAGCTCGCGAAAAAGCCTGCCCCATTTCCCCGTCAGGAACCAATCATAGAGCACCTCAGTGCCGTGTGTACTGGGACCGAACTCTGCATATGCCCCATCCAGTATGACGCGTGCGCCCAGATTTCGACTCTGATCGGCAAATTCTGAATAAAGATAGTGGCGGGTGGTGGACTGCGGTTCTTCGCTGCCCCAGACCATGCGATCGATGTTGTCGAAAGGCCCGCGCGCATCGGCAAACGCAAAGTGTTGCTCGATGTCCGGCCGGTTGGCGAACTCCCGGATGAATTCCATTTCGTCGACTGCCCCTGATCGATCATCTGGACGCAGAGCCACCGAGAGTGTCTTGAGTTTGTCACCGGGGTTCTGCATTGCTGCCGCGCAGCCTACAATGGCTGACGAATCCAACCCTCCGCTGAGGAGTGCAACGCACGGTTCAGTTGCTCGCATGCATCGTTTTACCGACCGGAGGATTTTGTCCCGCATTTCCTCCATGCAGTCAGCAGCGTTCATGGGTGATCCGCTAGGTGCAGTGAAATCCCAATAAGTTCGAGTGTGCTGCGAGTTGGAACTTACCGTGAGAACGCTGGCTGCGGGCATAAAGAAGACGTCCTTGAAGTAACTATCAGCGCCTCGTTCAAGCTGAGAGCCAGGGCTGATCAATCCCGCAATCATGGAGAGATCCAGTTCAAGGGAAATCCCCGGTAGTGCCCGGATGGCTTTCGCTTCGGAGCTGAAGGCGAATAGTCCGCCGCGGTTGATGAAATGAAAACTCCGGGTGGCCAAATGGTCAGTGACGCAGAACAACTTGCGCTGCTCGGAATCCCACACGACAACCGCGAACTCTCCTTCAAGATGTTCGGGGGTGCCTTCGTCCCATTTTTGCCAGGCTTGCAAAATAAACCAGGCGTCGGGCCGGCCCCGAAGGTCTGATGGTTCGAGGCAGAGTGCCTGCGCCAGTTCGGGGCGATTGTCGATGCGGGCATCGGCGACGAGTAGGAAGCGGCCGTCAACGGACGCGAGGGGTTGACTCGAATCCAGATCTTCAGGTGTGACCCAAAGCGATGCACAGCCGATCCCAATAGGACCGTTAGTCAGGCAATTGCTGCCGTGAATCGCCCGGTGCGCAAGGGCAGAGCGCATCGCTTCAAGAGCTTCCCGGTCGGCAGGTGCCCCCGAGGTGTTAAAAAATCCGAATATTGCGCTCAATTTGGGTTCACCAGAATCGGTTGTATTTCTGAAAGGAGGACATCCTTATCTCGGTTCGTTCCGGACGATGATTCCCTCCGCCGCCCACTCCCCAAATATGCGGCGTACAGATTCCAAACATTCCGCTGGCGTGATTTCGTATTCGGAAGCCAGTTGCCGGCTGATCTCCTCGGCCGAGCAAGGGTGTTCCAGTAGTTTCCAAATCGCTGCGGCAGTGCCGTTCAAGTCGTAGTAGTTACCTTTTTCGACACTCATCAGGGCCAGATCCCCCTCCCCCAAGCCTGCCGCAATGAGGTCTTTTCTTCCATATTGGATGTCCTGTCCGACGCCGTCTTTCTCGTCCATCTTGAGATGTTAGGTCAGGACGAATGTCGAATCGATCCTAAAACGAGCGATGCGGATGCTGGCCGCCAAATCTTCAGGTCACTTCCGAAACTTCAGATGTCGATTTCAGCAAGGTAACCGAACCGTGCCATCTCGTCCCGATTCCCTTCCACGATCGCGGCGACCTGCTTGTGAGAGAGAAGTTTTTTCCACTGTCCCGTTTTGCCGGAACGAAAAAACGGTCTTCCAGAGGCCAGGGTCTGGTTGAATCCTTCATTGCGTTCCCGTGTGCGCAATTTATCGAAACTCGATTGCTCGATCGCCCATTGGAGACGCTTTTTGTCCTCTGGGAGGCCGATGAAACGAAGCACTTTTGAGAATTCTTTCTCTGGTCCGGACAGCATATCTTCATAGCGCAGAATCAGGACCGGGAATTCCGGCGAATCGACCCAGCTTCTGACGTGTGCGCCCCAACTGAGAAGCAGCTGGGGCAACTGCAGGGCGGTCCTGCGCCGCTGATCCGCCAGCGTGCGTTCCTCATCACCCATGCCCGAAATCGCCTCGTCGATCGAGGTCCCTAAGTGATGCGCCCATGAATGAGCCACGTCCAGCGGGTTTCGCAGCAGATAGATCGCCCCATGGGTGACGTTCGCCGGGATGAGGCGTTCACCGCCGGGGACGAGATGATTCGCATCGTGAATCTTGAGGTAATGCGCATCCTGATTTCGCGTTCCAAGTTGGCGATACACCTTCGGTCGGAGATGCGCGATCTCATCCGGGTTCATCTCGGAAGAGGATAGCCCAGTGACGTCATCGAAGATTCGCCGATAAGCCGCCATCGGCTCACCCAGCAAATCGTTGAGAGATTCAGGTGCTTCCCGGTAGTGCCGATGATAGGCGAGGAACGCGCGAAGCCACGTGTTTCCGGATTTTGGATACGAAGCCAACCACCAGATACCAGCCATTACGCGTTGTCCCGTTCAACCAATCGAACAATTTCATCCAATTGGAAGGGTTTGTAGGGGCGCGAAATCCGGCCGAACCTGACGTGTGGAAACAGTCCGGCGATTCCTCTGAAGCACGCTTCCTCGCATCCCATGGCTTCGGCGAATTGAAGGCGATAGATAAAATGAGGCAGTTCTCGGAAGGCAGTTCTCCCATCCATCTGGCATACGGTGACCTCGGGGACGTTGCCCGGTTGGAGAAAATACACCTGCCGGAGGGGGACGGATTCTCCGGACGCCGAGCCAATCGATACTCGATATTTCTCAACGGTCTGACGGACACGATCGCTCTCCACTTTTTCCCTTTCGAGAGCCTCAAGGCTGTCGGGACGAAGATAAACGCTGGGATAGGTGGGACGGACTACCGGCCGGGTCTTGTCTGAATCGATCACAGTCTGATCATCGGCGAGTACTCGGTAGTCTCGCTGATGAAAGGCTGCTGCCAAGGTGGATTTCCCGGCGCCGCTGTGCCCGCAAAAAACTACTGCTCCCCGCTCCGTCGCGACTGCGCTCCCGTGCAATGCAAACAACCCCAACTGGTGGAACAGGGCTCCCATCACCGGTCTGAGAACGACAATGCGCAGGTCGTGGTCAGAAACACCCTCGTTCCGATCAATCGTCACCACCCCATCCGCGATCAAGATACGTGCCACCAGAGTGTTCAATTGAATGATCCCGGGCTTGCCCTCGTAGATGGGACCAGATCGAGTGGGGCGATCCAGTTTTTCCGGTACCGCGCCAAAGCGTATCAGCACGTCGGAAGTGCGAGAGCTGAGCGGGAGTTCCGGAAACTCCAGTTCCGATTCAATGACGATTTGATAGGCCTCGTAACGGTAATTTGCTGCCATGTCGTGTAATAGCTACGGGATTGTCCAAAATCCCGGTCAGGTTCGCAAGGAATGAAGAGCATGCAGTGGCAGGCCCAGTTTGATTTAGGGCAGGCCAACGGCGAATTACTGCGACTTTGCGAACGCGCAAGAGAGGTCAACACAACTACACAGAGGATGGTAAGATTGCGAGCAGTTCGCATGAGCAAGCTGTGCAAATCTGGTCGAGGCAGTGAGCAGACACGAGGAAAGTCCCACGCAGTTCACCAAAATCCCGTTTGATCTCAATTTCGAAACAACGTACACCACAAGCACATGCCAGCGGCACTCAACGAAGAATCACGGCCCCTGCGAACCGTCCTCACCATGAGCTGGCGTGACCAGGCGTTGCATGCTGAAGCAGCGCTATGTCTGTTTATGGCCAAAGTTCTCATCCACACCATTCCGTTTCGCTGGCTTCATGCCCTGATTGTGACGCAGCCGCTTACAGCCTTGGTTGTCCGGCAACCTGCAAAGGGTTCGGAGATCCAGAAAGTTGTATTTGCTGTGAGGACTGTCGTGCGAAGGAGTCCGATAGAATTCATCTGCTTCCCTAAGGCGGTCGCCGTCAAGTGGATGCTCAATCGCAGAGGCTACGCCAATTCATTGTGTCTTGGTGTGTCTCGTCCGGAAGAGGAACTCAAAGCCCATGCGTGGGTGGAAGTTTGTGGACAAACGATCATAGGAGGTGGTGAAAGCCTGCAATACTCCGAGGTCTTACGCCTTGACTGATGTTCGAACAAATCCGGAGCAGTCAAGAAGGACGTATCATTATCGACACGTTGCCGCTGGAGACAGTGTTTGTTCCGGTAATTCGATTCCGAGGTGCTTGAAGTATTTCGTGCCGGTCAATGATGGCTCCGTCGTCTTGGCTGTGCCCAGAAGTCAGATGGCGTGGAGGACAGTCGAGTTTAATTCGAAGTGCGGCGAAGTGTTCCGTGGTGGATTGCTCAGCAGGTGAAATGTTGGTCCAGCCTAACCACCCAGCTCGGCGATCCGGGCCCGGGCGGCGGAGAGTTCCTGGATGAGGTAGGACTGGAGGTTTACGGAGCGTTCGCCGACTCTAATCCGCGCGTGGAGGATTTCGCGGTCGAAGGGTTTTTGGACGAAGTCGTCGGCACCGGCTTCGAGGGCTTCGAGGAGGCTCTCTTTCCCGTCGCGGGCGGTGATCATGATGATGTGAAATGGGGTGATGTTCATTTCACGGATCTTGCGGGTGAGATCGAGGCCACTCAGCTCGGGCATCATCCAATCGAAAAGTGAGATTTGCAGGGAGGAGTCGTTGTTCAACGCTTCCAGTGCTTCCGCGCCGTTGGTGGTGGCGATGGGCTCGTAGCCCCATTTGGTCAGGAGGTTGGAGAGTACCTGACGGATAATGGGATCGTCATCTGCGAGCAATACTTTCATGGACTGGGGCGGGACTAGTGCTGGCGCGTTCGCTGGGGACGACGGGGGTTAGATCTGTTGGACGACCTTCTGGTAGCAGTCGGGGCAGATGCCGTGCGTGAATTTCGCCTGGGAATGTTGCGAGATGTAGGCTTCCACCTCGTGCCAGTAGTTCCGGTCGTCGCGGATCTTTTTGCAGTAGCAGCAGATGGGGAGCAGACCTTGCAGCTGTTTCACATGGGTGAGCGCGGCTTCGAGTTCGGTGACCCGCTCGGCGAGTTCCATCTGGAGGTGGACGACGCGGGCTCCAACCTGGACGCGGGCCTTAAGTTCCTCCTGATCAAAGGGTTTGGTGACGTAATCGTCGGCACCGGCTTCCAGACCCTGAACGATGTTGGCTTTGCCACCGCGAATCGTGAGGAGGATCATATAGAGCGGGGAAATTTTCAACTGATGGCGGGCCCGGCAGCAAAGCTCAACTCCGTCCATCCCGGGCATCTGCCAGTCGATGACGGCGAGGCGGGGGGGCTTTTCATGTTGCAGTGCCTTCATGGCCTGCTCCCCGTTGGTGGTGACCTCGACTTCATACTGCCAGCGGGTCAGCAGATCTTCGAGGATTCTGCGAACAACCGGATCGTCTTCAACTACCAATACTTTCATTGCGTCGCGCTCTAACTGCTTGTCAGTCTATTTGTGCCGATACCCAAAACCAAGCTTGTTTACTCGGTTACCAACGGGCGTTTGTTTCAGCGTGTGGCGCGACCATTTCAGGAAGTTGAAGGAGCGTCAAGCTGCGCGTGCGGATGGGTTTGATTCGATTCGATAGGTGTATGATGGCGGCTTTTGGGCGGGCTGAGGAGGCTGCAAACGGGCGGTTCCGGAATTGCGTGGGTGCGGAGTTGAGGTGACACTGCGCCCGATGCGTTATCGAAGGTTTGGGAAGACGGAACTGCGGATGCCGGTGATCTCGTGCGGTGGCATGAGATATCAACACAAGTGGCAGGATGTGGAGCCGGGGGAGGTTCCACCGGAAGGGCAGGCGAACGTCGAAGCGACGATTCGCCGGGCCTTGGAACTGGGCATCAATCATATCGAGACGGCCCGCCTCTACGGGAGCTCGGAGATGCAGCTGGGCTGGCTGCTGCCCCAGTTGCCGCGCGAGGAGATGATTGTGCAGTCGAAGGTCGCGCCGGCGGCGGATCCGAAGGAGTTTGTGAAGACGTTTCGGAAGTCTCTGGACTACTTGGGGCTGGACCATGTCGATCTGCTTTCAATGCATGGAATCAACAATCGTGTATTCTTGGATTGGACGTTGCGGAAGGGTGGTTGTCTGGAGGCAGCCGAGCAGCTGAAGGCGGCCGGGCTTTGTCGGCATATCGGATTTTCGACGCACGCGACCACGGACATCATTCTGGAGGCGATCAATTCGGGTGGCTTCGAATATGTGAATCTGCATTGGTATTTTGTGAACCATCTGAATTGGCCGGCGGTCGTTGCGGCGGACAGGTTGGACATGGGGGTGTTCATTATCAGTCCGAACGACAAGGGTGGAAAACTTTATGCCCCGCCGCCGAAGATGGTGGAGTTTTGTCGACCCTTGACGGCGATGCAGTTCAACGGGCTTTACTGTCTGTCCCGTCCGGAGGTGCACACGCTCAGTTGTGGGGCGGCAAAACCAGATGATTTTGACGAGCACGTGGCGGCGCTTGAACATTACGATCGAATCGCCGAGGTGATTGCCCCGATCGAGGCACGATTGCGCGCGGAGTTGGATTCCCAGCTCGGGGACGAGTGGTGTCGGAGTTGGGATGAAGGACTGCCACCCTATGTTGATGTGCCCGGAGAGGTGAACGTCTCGGAGATATTGCGCTTGTGGACCTACTCCAAGGCGCTCGATTTGGTGGATTGGGGAAAAATGCGCTACAACCTGCTAGGGCAGGGGGATCATTGGTTCCCGGGAGAGAACGCGGGGAAGCTGATTACAGATGAGGTGTTGAAGACGGTTTCGGCGAGTCCGTTCGCGGACAAGATTCCGGGGATTCTTCAGGAGGCGCACAAAATGTTGTTCGAGAAACCGGTGAAACGCCTAAGCCAGAGCGATGATTGAAGGGGAAATGACTTGAGAGTGCATTTCACGCCGAATAGGTTTCGCAAATGACGAACATCCTGGTTGCTGAAGACGAGCCGCAGACGGCGCAGCTGATTGAGTTCAAACTCAAGCAGCAGGGGTACCAGGTGAACGTCGTCTCCAATGGTGAACAGGCCATGAAGATGCTCGCCATCCACGAGCCTGCCCTGATCTTGCTCGATGGAATGATGCCGGTGATGGATGGTTTCGAGGCACTTCGGCGGATCAAGGAATCCAAGGAATACCGCCAGATTCCGGTGATCATGCTCACTGCGAAAAGCCGTGAGAAGGATGTTGTCACCGGTCTTGATCTCGGAGCCACCGACTATATCATCAAACCCTTCAGTCCCGCTGAATTGGTTGCCCGCATCAAGAAGGTGCTCGGCAAAGATTCGGGTGATCAGTAGCCCGCGGGTCGCGGACTGACCGGCCTCTGTAATCGCCTAAGGTGACCCCGTGCTCTACTTCGATCACAACGCTACTTCTCCGATGATTCCCGAAGCGCGCGAGGCGTGGTTGGAAGCGAGCGAGCGTTATATTGGGAATCCATCCAGTCTTCATCGCATGGGGGATCGGGCTGACAAGGCGTTGGCTTTGGCTCGGGAAGAGCTTGCCGGTCTCCTGGGTTGTGAGACCGGCGACATCGTCTGGACATCCGGGGCGACCGAATCCAGCAATACTGTCCTGCGGCAATTTTCCGAAAATCCCACCGGCGTAGCTTGGGTTTCTGCGATTGAGCATCCCTGCGTCGATGTTCCCACCCGGCATTTTTTTGCCAAGCGGAACCGTTTCATGCCGGTTACGGAAGCGGGTGTGCTCGATGTTGAGCGTCTGAAAGTGGAGTTGGGAAGACGACGTCCCGGAATCATCGCGACGATGGCGGCGAATAATGAGACCGGCGTCCGGCAGCCTTGGCAGCAGGTGCTGGAGTTGAGTCGCGAAGCGAAAGTCCCGTATTTCTGCGATGCGACCCAATGGCTCGGAAAACTTGCCGCTGCTGGACTGGGGGATTGCGACTATGTGAGTGGAAGCGGGCACAAGTTTGGCGGTCCGCGGGGCGTTGGTTTTCTCAAATGTCCGTCGGGATCGACGAAGGCGCTCTTGTTCGGCGGAGCGCAGGAAGATGGCCGGCGGGCCGGTACGGAGAACGTTCCCGGGGTGCTGGCGATGGTCCGTGCTCTGTCTGTGCGAGAAGGATTCATCAAGGCAGGGAAGGTTGATGAGCGATTGAAGATGCGTGATGACTTCATCAGCCAGGTTCAGGAGAAGCTTCCAGAGTGTCAGTTACTCGGCGCGGCCTGCGACCGACTTTGGAACACCGTGTCGATGTTGATGCCCGGCAACGATTGTCGGCAGCGTTGGATCGTGAAACTCGACAAGGCTGGGTTTGCCGTATCGAGTGGCTCCGCCTGCGCGAGCGGGAAGGAAGAACCCTCCCATGTGCTCCGGGCCATGGGTGTCGCGCCCGAAGATACCGGTCGGGTGATCCGGATCAGCAGTAGTTGGGAAACTGGCAGTGAGGACTGGAATCGACTGTTGGCTGCGATCAGGGGAGTTCATGCCGAACTGGGAGCCGAAGGATAATTGTCACAACCTGATGGGGGACGTTAAGGTCAGGACGCGATGGCACGGGATCTGATCACAAAACTGAAATCGATCATCTCGGAGGATTTTGCGGCGAATGGGCTCGCCGTTGGTGCGACGGGGGCGGTCAAGCTTTCCCGGCCCGCGCGCTTCGTTCACTTCATTGTCTTTACGGCACAGAGTTTTGTTCGCAACCGCTGTCCGGTGAAGGCGTCGGCGCTGGCCTATTCAAACCTCTTGGCGCTCGTACCCATGCTCGCCATCGCAATCATTGTTTCGGCGAGCATCCTGAAGAAAGAGGGCGAGAAGCCGATTGAGCAGTTTGTTGGCTGGGTGGTATCCAACATCACGCCGGCCCCAACCGGAGTCGCGCAGAAGCCCGACGGCGGCAAGGCGGATCAAGTGGTCGACGACGAGACCCGCCGCAAGGTGGTCGAATACATCAACACCTTCGTAAACAATATCCGCGGGGGAGCAATTTCGGTGACCGGTATGATTGTCCTGTTCGGTCTGGTGATCTCCATGCTTTCGCGGGTGGAGAACACCTTCAATGACATCTGGGGAGTGAGCAAAGGGCGGAGTTTCTTCGCCCGCATCGTCACCTACTGGACGGCGATGACACTCGGGCCACTGGTGCTGATTGCGGCGATCGGGCTGAATACCACCCATGAATTAGGGGTGGTGAAGGACCGGATCGTGGAAGTGGAGTTCCTGGGGCAGGTGTTCCACCACGTATCCAAGATTCTCCCCTACATCTTTCTCAGTGTAGGCTTCGGCCTGTTTTACAAATTCATGCCCAACACCAAGGTCCGCTGGCAGGCTGCTCTAGTAGGAGGAATCTTCGGTGGCTCTCTTTGGCAGCTGAACAATCTCATGGGTGTGCTCGTGGTTTCCCGTTGGGTGACGAACAACAAGATCTACGGAAGCCTGGGAATGATTCCGGTGATTATGGTGAGCATGTATCTGGGCTGGCTGATTCTTCTGCTGGGCGCGCAAATCGCGTATTCCTATCAGAATCGCAGTGCCTACGTTCAGGAGCGATTGGTGGAAAGCCTCAATCAGAAAGGGAAGGAGATTCTGGCATTGAGGATCATGACGCAGATTGCCCGGCGATTTTATGGCGGACATGGCCCGACATCGGCGCACGATCTGGCAGAACGCCTGGGTGTGCCATCGCGCCAGATTGTTTCGATCGTGGAAACTCTTCTGGACGACGAACTGGTGTTTGAGATCAACGAGGAAGAGCCTTCCTATCTGCCCGCACAGCCGCTCGCGCGAATCTCGTTCGCGCATATTCTTGAGGCTGTCCGCAATGGAATCGGAGCCGAGCAGACGGGCGCGCTCGCTGAAGGTGAGGATCGGGTCACGGATGAGTATACCCGGGTCCTGAAAGCCGAGCTGGATAAAGCAGGAGCGATCACGCTGCAGGATATGGCCGCCGAGCTGAGTGCGGCTGAGAAGGTCGATGTCGAATCAGCACTGCCGGCAGCTCAGCGGGCATAGGGAACGTGTTCGCCGCCGTAGCTTCGATTGGCAATCGAAGTCCTCCGCGTCCTTCAGAATCCTGCCGGATTCGATTTTTTCGAATGCCATTTGAAGCTACGCAGAAGGATTGCCTCAAACCGAACGGCGCCGGGGGCATCTCCCGAACGCGCCCGCTGTCACGTGCTCGGCCTGATTCTGATTGGCAGACGCTCGAAAGAGTAGCTACTCTAGCGAAAAGTGCTGACGGCCATCAAATTTGCAGGGGTTTTCATTGCCGCGTTGTGGCTGGGCGGGAGCATATTCTTCACCTTCTTCGTTGCGCCGGCATTTTTCAGGGATCCGCTGGTCGTTGAATTGTTGAAGCCTCCGTATAATGGGGAGATCGCCCAATTGCTGCTGAAATGGTTCTACAAGTTTCAATATGTATGCGGGACCTTTGCCATTATTCACCTCGGCTTCGACTGGATTTACACCGGCAAAACGATGCAGCGGTTCACGCTTTGGTTGGTGCTGGGGAGCTTTGCGATTGCGCTCTTCGGGGGGCTGTGGATGCATCCCAAGTTACACCAATTGCATCGTCTAAAGCACTCTGAGCAATACGGGTTGAAGAATATTTCAGCCGAAGTGCAAGAAATGGCACCCGCTTCATTCCGGACCTGGCACAGCATTTCACAGGGGGCGCACCTGTTGATGCTGTGTGCGTTATGCGCCTACCTATGGCAGATGATGCATCCCAAGGAGGGGCCCAAGTATCTGGGGAGCGGAAAATTCAATATTGACAAACATTATTGAGCGCGGAATTGGTCGTGCAGCGTATCTCACCCCAGTAATTGCTGGGTAAAACAAAAGGATACTGTCCATGATCTCCAACGAACGTCCTTCGCCGTATGGTCCACGGTCAGGGGCAAATTCACAAAGGCGTCAGCAAACACCACGACGCGAAATCCCCGAGGAAATCCCCGAGGAAACCATCCAGGTTGAGCGCAAAACGTTTATTCTGACTCTGAAAGAGAACCCACGCGGGCGATTCCTGAGAGTGACTGAGGATGTCAATGGTCGGCGGGACAACATCATCATCCCTACCACCGGTCTTGAGGATTTCTCAAACCTGGTGGCCGCGATGGTGAAAACTTCGGACGAAACCGAACCTAAACTGACTTGAGTGCGGCGTTCGGGCAGGTCTCAGGGTTCTGCCCGAAGCTGATTCGATCAAGCCTTTGTAGGAACGGGCGTTGAAATATCAAGCCGCGTGGCATCGCTCCACAGGCCTTCCAGGTCGTAGTTGGACCTCAGGTCATCGCGCATTACGTGTACGATGACGTCGAAGTAATCCATCGCAATCCAACCGGAATGATGATCCCCATCGATTCGTTGGCACTTGTTTCCGTGGTCTTTGGTCAGGCCGCCATCCAGCTCGCTCACGATCGCGCGCAAGTGAGGATCGCTCGAACCCGAGACAATCACGAAAAAATCTGCCACGTCGGCGACGCCCCGGAGATCGATGATGACAATATCCAGGGCCTTCTTGCGATCGGCGTATTCGTGGCAAAGGCGGGCTAACTTCTCAGATTCCATTTTCGCGACAAGGTTGCATCTAAGTGTTCAAAGATAAAGCGTGTTGTTCTGAATCGACTCGGCAACCCGTGCGCCGGTGAGATGTCCGATGGGGAGGGAGGCCCGGACTCGCTGGCGAATTTGTGACGAAGAGACACCCAGGGGGAAACCTTTCAGGCGGTGGGTGCGGAAGGGTTCCGGAGCCGGTTCGTCTGCTTGGCCGGGGCGCGGAATGATGAGGAAATCCAGCGCGGCGGCCAGTTTTGCGGCGTCCCGCCACTTGTTCAGCGTGGGGACGTGATCCGCGCCAATCAGCCAATACAACTGACTCTCCGGGCAGCGGCTTTGCCAGCTGAGAACGGTGTCGATCGTGTATGAAGTGCCTCCCCGTTCAATTTCCTGCGCATCGATCTCGAATCGGCTCTCTCCGGCCAGAGCGAGCCGGAGCATCTGGATTCGAAGTGGAGCCGGGGCCGTGGTCGGGTCTGGTTTGAAAGGAGATTGTGCCGCCGGGATGAAAATCAGGCGTTCGAGCCCAAACTCCTCGCACGCGGCCTGGGCAACCAAGAGGTGGCCCCGGTGGACCGGATCAAAAGAGCCACCGAAGAGACCGATCTTGTGCATCAGCGCAGATCTAGCAGGTGCCACTCATCTCCGCGGGCTTGGCGTTGGCGGCGTCCATCGCGTTCTCTTCGATGACGCCGCGGACTTTTGGCAGCAGAAGATAGGCTTCAAAAATCATCCAGATTTCCAGGAGGATCGTTGCCAAGCCGATGGAAACCACCAGCCAGTTACCGGTTTTGATCCAGGAGTTCTCTCCCACGAAGAGCTGACTGCTCATTGCCCAGATCGGCATGATGAGCATGAACACCGTGGGCAGCGCGATGAACCAGATCGGTTTCCCGCGCCGCCACAGGTAGAAGAAAATTACCAGCAGGGCGAGTCCGGCGAGGAGCTGGTTGGTCGCACCAAAGAGCGGCCAAAGGAGGAGGCCGCCTTTGCCCGCCGTTGCCCAGCTCCATCCCTCCCAGCTGCCCAGCGGAGCTGCGGCCACTGCGGTACCAAGTAGGACGGCAAACAGAGTCGCTCCATGTTTGTTGGCCAGTATTCCCCAAACTCCGGCAGCGGAGCCATCCGCAGTGCGTTTTCCACCGGTGACGTCCGAAAGTGTCACGGCCAGCTCCTGAACCACGTACCGTTGCAGGCGGCAGGCCGTATCCAAAGTGGTTCCGGCGAATGACGCGACCAGCACACCCATCAGCGCGACCGCAATTCCAGCGGAAAGCCCGAGCGCGCGCAGAAAGTTTGCCGCGCCGTCCACAAACGCGCCGACCTTGGCCCCCAATCCCTTCGCGGCGTCCCACGAGGAGTATCGGTGATTCCATGCGGCTTTGCCGGTGAGAACGACTCCGGCAGGTTCCTTGGAATAATCAAAAGTCAGTCCGTTGGCCGAGAACTGGGTGGCTGAATCAGAGGTGACCGCCATGGATGCCCCGCCATCGGTGGCGGCGACATTGAAGGTATTTGCAGGGCCGCGGGTGACGGTGAATTCTTTGCCATCGATCAGAGTTGCCGTGAGTGAAGCGTCAGCGTCGGTCGCAAGTTTGGCCTGTGATCCCAGACCCAATCCGGCGCAGCAGGCGACGATAACAAGCGTTGCCAGAAAGCCTTCCGTCAGCATTCCCCCATATGCCACGAAGCGGGCGTCAGGTTCGCTTTTCAATTGTTTGCTGCTGGTTCCGCTGCTGACCAGACAGTGGAAACCGCTGCACGCCCCGCACGCGATGGTGATGAAGAGGAATGGAAAGATGAATGGCGCGCCCTCCGGTGCGAAATCGAACGCCGGGGCAGCGAGTTTAAGTGCCTCGCCTGGTACGCCAGCGACCACCGGGGTTCCGCCGGAGAAAGCCGCCGCACACAATCCGAGAAGAATCAGGGCCAATGCCGAGATCAGTTGCAATGAATTGATGAAGTCACGGGGTTGCAATAATGTCCACACGGGCAGCACGGACGCGACGTAGGAATAGACCAAAAGCACGACCACCCAAGTCATGATGGACCAACCGGCGAGAGCCTGGTTGAAGGCACCGAGAGGTCCCGCATTCCCAAAGATGACGGAAAGGTACATCACCCCGAGCGCGATCAGTGACGGGAAAAGCAGGTTCACGCCCTTGCGGTGCAGCATGACACCGATGGCCACCGCGATGGGAATTTGGATGATACAGGGGAAGATCGCCGCCGGGTACTGCTTGAAAACAGCTGCGATGACCAAGCCAAAGATTGCCAAGACGATCGTCAGCGCCATGAACAGGATCGAGAGGAAAAGCAGTCTGACCCGCGGAACCATGACTCTCCCCGCCACATCTCCGACGGTCTGTCCGCGATTCCTGAGACTGACGACCAATGAGCCAAAATCGTGCACCGCGCCAATAAAAATCGAGCCCAGGACAACCCAGAGCAGTGCCGGCACCCAACCCCACATCACCGCAATTGCCGGACCCACAATCGGCCCGGTGCCCGCGATCGAAGTGAAATGATGGCCGAAAACCACGCTCTTGTCGGTGGGGACGTAGTCGATCCCGTCCTCGTATTGTTCTGACGGGCAAACCGCCTTGGCGGAAAGTTCAAAGATTTTGCCACCGAGCCACCTTCCATAGGTGTGGTAAGCGACGAGGAATCCGACTCCGGCAAGTAGCGCTATGGCAAGTGTTTCCATTTGAGGCGTGCGATTCTGCCAAAAAGCGTTTGCGTGTCGAGTTAAGAGGGGGGAACTCGTCATCTCAGGCTGATTTCTAACGAATCTTTGGGGCTTCTGGACTGTGCAGTTTTTTTGGAGACAAAAGTGATGCCTTTTCCTAATATTTCCGATCCCTGAGCGAAATTCGGGAACGCCCATTCACATCGTCTTATGGCAGCGAAAAAGAAAATAGTCTCACAGCGTCAAGGCGTCATCGCCGGCGGTAACTTCATCATCGATCAGGTCAAAATGATCGATACCTGGCCGCACCGGCACACGCTCGCCAACATATCCAGCCTATCTGAAGGAACTGGCGGTGCTGCTTACAACGTGCTGCTGGACCTGGCCAAGCTGGGAGCAAAATTCCCGCTCGCAGCAGCCGGAGCGGTGGGGAAGGACAAGTTGGGCGAGCAGATCTTGGCGGATTGCAAGGCCAATAAGGTGGATATCAAGCACCTCAAGCTGCATAAATCCGAGCCGACGTCCTACACGGATGTCATGACGGAAGAGGGGGGCGGAGATCGGACTTTTTTCCATATGCGCGGGGCCAACGCCACTTGGGCGGGAGCCGACATCGACTTCAAGAAGAGCAAGCACAAGATTTTTCACCTCGGTTATCTGCTGCTGCTGGATGCCTTGGATGTGCCTGACACCAAACACGGTACAAAGGCCGCCGCGTTGCTCAAGAAGGCTCGTGATGCCGGCTTGCGGACGAGTATCGACTGCGTGAGCGAGGACAGCGATCGCTTCAATGAAATCGTTCCTCCTGCGCTGGAGCACACGGATTACTGCATCATCAACGAATTCGAGGCTGGCAAGATCACTGGCTACAAGCTGCGTGATAAAAACGGAAAACTCGACACCGTGTTTCTCCGTCATGCCGCCGGAGCGATCCTCCAAAAGGGCGTACAGGAGCTGGTTGTCATCCACTTTCCAGAAGGCGGGTTTTGCCGCACGCGAGACGGCAAAGACCATTGGCAGATGTCGCTGAAGTTGCCGCCGAAGTACATTGCGGGAACCGCGGGTGCCGGCGACGCGTTTTGCGCGGGCTTCCTTTACGGAATTCACGAAGATCAGGATCTGCAGGACTGTCTGCTCAACGGTGTCTGTGCGGCAGCGGCTTCGCTCGCTGATCCGACCTGCACCGGCGGGATGAAGTCCCTTGCATCGTGTCTCGCGCTCAAGAAAAAGTATCGACCGCGCACACCGCTGGAACCGGAATGGTGAGCGGCGGGAAGACGCAGTTTTCAATTTGCAGGCGGTATTTCAATTAACCGCAAAGAGGGCAGAGATCACAAAGATGGGGGAATGAATCCAACGCTCCTTTGGGGAATCGGCTTGCTCACGGTCGCTGCTACATGGATTGTCTTTCGCAGGGCTCGGGCTGATCGAGTATTGCAGCTTGGAGTTTGGATTTTCAAACCTCTCTGCATTCGAGGAATCCGTTTGACCCAATACCATAGTCATCCTAAGCTCCCTTTTCTTTCCGCATCAGGCGGGTATTCTCCGGAACACAGTCTTCAATCCCCAGACTGTCCGGCACCACAAAAAAATCTATGTTGGATCTGTTTGCGAAGCGTGCAGCTTCGTCGAAAAATGATATTCTCTCGGGAATTACCGTCGCTCTGGCTCTTGTGCCGGAAGCCATTGCATTCGCTTTTGTCGCGGGGGTTCCTCCGCATCTGGGCCTTTACTCCGCCGTTATCGTCGGGCTGATCACGGCGATCTTTGGTGGTCGACCGGGAATGATCTCCGGTGCGACGGGTGCCATGGCCGTCGTGATTGTCGGGTTGGTGGCCATTCACGGAATTTCCTACCTCATCCCGGCCGTAATCCTCTGCGGAATATTTCAGGTTGGCGTGGGGCTATGTCGCTTGGGCAAGTTGATCCGATTGGTACCGCATTCCGTCATGCTGGGATTTGTGAACGGGCTCGCGATCGTGATTTGCATGTCGCAGTTCGGTAGCTTCAAGACCTTCGCACCAGACGGTTCGATGCAGATGCTCGGCGGAGCACCGCTCACTGTGATGTGCGCTCTCGTCGCCCTTACCATGGCAATTATTGCGTACCTTCCAAAATTCACGAAGGCCGTGCCGAGCTCGCTGGCGGCAATTCTGGTGGTGTCCGGATTGAGTTTAGGAATCAACCGCTTCGCTGGCGATCGTCTGGAAGTCGTGGGATCCGAGAATTCAGTTTTGACCGTGCAGGACATGCTGTTGTCCAATCTGAAAGCAAAGGAAGTGGAACGTGCCCAAGTGGCAAAAATGGCACGAGCGATCGAATCTGCGAAAGAAGGGGCGGCGTTGATCGGTACCGATCTGGGCGCACGAAATGGAAATCCATCTGAAACGGCCGCCTACCTGCAATTGACACCGGAAGAAATCTCGGCTGCTGCGGGCAAGATCGTCGAGGTTCCGCAGGCTGGGGTACCACTGCCCGTGTTCTTTCAGAAACACTTCAAGATGCCACCGCTGAACTTCGAGACATTACAGATCATCTTCCCGTTCGCTTTGATCTTGGCTGGCGTTGGTTTGATCGAGTCGCTGATGACGTTGACGCTCATTGACGAGATCACCGGTACTCGCGGTCGTGGGAACCGCGAATGTGTCGGGCAGGGGGCCGCGAACATTGTGTGTGGGATCTTTGGTGGAATGGGGGGGTGTGCGATGATTGGTCAGTCCCTGATCAACGTGAATTCAGGTGGTC
Organism: Limisphaerales bacterium; assembly: GCA_047608975.1. GTDB lineage: Bacteria > Verrucomicrobiota > Verrucomicrobiia > Limisphaerales > JAYPXF01. The sequence continues at coordinate 48,556 of JBLFYM010000002.1, forward strand.
GGGGTCGTCTTTCCGGAGTCGTGGCGGCGCTGTCGCTGTTGCTCTTCGTGGTCGCGCTGCAACCGTTCATCCTGATGATCCCGATGGCGGCGTTGGTCGGCGTGATGTTCATGGTGGTGATCGGCACCTTCGAATGGTCCACGTTGAACAGCTGGAAGAAGATTCCCGTTTCCGACGTGTTGGTGATGATCTTGGTGGCTGGTTACACGGTGCTTTTCCACAACCTCGCGATGGCGGTTCTGTTGGGCGTGATCGTCCAGGCCCTGGTGTTTGCATGGAACCACGCGACGCATCTGTTTGTGGATAAACAGACCAACGAACACGGGTCGAGGATCTATCAGCTTCACGGGCCGCTCTTCTTTGCTTCGGCCGCCAGTTTCAGTCGTCTGTTTGACATCGAGAATGATCCTGACGATGTCGTGATTGATTTCTATTACACCCGCGTTTACGACCAGTCGGGTCTCGAGGCGATCAGCAAGCTCAGTGAACGTTATCGTGCGCTCAACAAACGCCTGCACTTGCGGCATTTGTCCGGCGAATGCCTGCAGCTGCTTGATCGTGCTGAAGATCTCGTGGAGGTGAATGTGTCGGAAGACCCTCACTATCACGTGGCCACCGATCGTCTGGCGTAGCGGCAGACGATGTAGCGAACGCCCACGTAAGATGGGCCCACTGTATTGTTACGGTTAAGCGGGAGGCTTTACCGCAATTAGCCGGGCGGTTGAGCGCAGTGGCACCTCCGGTATCAGGGTGAAAAAACGCACCCTGAGGGATGCCAGTGACAGAAATTCCAAGGTGCCGTTGCTGGATTTGCTTGCTCACGCTCTCTGCTCGCGGTCAATGACCGGCTTTCGCGGGTCTACTTTCGTTTTCGCTTGGGAGTGGGCTTGATGATCGGGATTGGCTGGGATCGCAGGTAGGGATCTCGATGAGGAAGGAGATCGTCCTCTTGAGATTTGACCCAGGTATCCAATTCATTACGCATGGATTTGAGCTGAGCCTGATGTTCCGGTTTGTCGGCGAGATTGTTCAGTTCGAGCGGATCCTTGGAGAGATCGAAGAACTCGATGTCGGGGCGGGTGTAGTAACGCCTTACGACTTCCGCCGCGGCGGGATCCCTTTTCGCGGACGCATCCCATGAATCCCAGAAGGCACCGGCACCGTCTTTCCGGTATCGGTCGGAGTGATTGGTGAACCAGGCGTCGGCACGGAGATTGTGGATGTATTTGAATTTGCCGTGACGCACGCTGCGAATCGGGAAGATGTTCATCGCGCCATCGCCGGTATGGGTCGTGAAGATTTGTTCGCGATGCGTATCGGTTTTGCCAAGCAACACGTCGCCAAATGACTTCCCATCGAGACCGGTCGGCAAATTTCCACCAGCGAGATCGATCAGTGTCGGTATTAGATCCACCCAACTCACCATTGCCTCCGAGCGAACCCCGGCCTTGATCCGGTTGGGCCATGAGACGATCAGGGGGATTCGCGTGCCGGTATCGTAGAGCGTCCACTTGCCCATATGCCATTGGCCACCGTGATCACTTGTGAACATGAAGATGAAATCATCGCCAAATTTTTCTTTGGCAAACTTAAACACAAGGCCCATTTCTTCATCCATCCCGGTGATGTCCGTGAGATAGCGAGCCCAGTGCTCGCGGGTTTCCGGCGTATCGATGAAGTAGGGGGGCAGCGTGACCTTCTCGGGATCGTAAACGCGTTCCTTGCTCCAGGCGACGTGTGGACGTCGATCTCCGACAAAAAGGCTGATCGGCTTGTCTGTCTTCAGTTGGGAGAAATGTTTGTCCACATTCTCAAACATATTGACCGGGCGCGGTGAGCTGAAGTCGGAACCGGCGAACTTATTGCGGCCATGCGCGACCTTGCCGAAGGTAGCAACGTGGTATCCCATTGCCTTCAGGATGGGGACGAGGAACTTCGTGCCGGGCTTTACCTGACTGTGATTGGGATGCGCGCCATGGCGGGCGGGCATCAGGCCGGTGAGCAGCGAGAAGCGGTTGGGACAGCAGGAAGGTGAGGCGACGTAGGCCTTGTCAAAGGTCATGCCGGCCGCTGCGAGCTTATCCATCGTCGGCGTCCGAACTTCTTTCGAGCCGTAGACGGAAGTCTCCAAGCGCCCGAGATCGTCCGAGATGAACACGACAATGTTGGGCAGTTTGGCCGCCTGCAGATCTGGCGAGACAGCCCAGAGAAGGAGAGCGCAAAGCACTCCTCTTAAGAACCCTGACGGTTCGCCGAATGTTCTGAGATGCATGGTCAGAGCATAGTGAGCGGAATAGTCTCGTGGCAATCGCGCACGGCACGAATCGCAACGAGTGATCGGTGTTTCGATTGAGTGGCTTGTTAGGGTCTTTTCAGTGCGGCCTGGACCTTGGTGAACAATTTCATCTGGGTAGCCTCCGAACAACATTCCCGCAGGACGTAGTCTTCGTCCGGATCCCGTATCCGCAAAACGGATTTCAGAATGACATCGGCGAAGTTCGTTCTACGCTGGGCACATGTTGATCCGCTGTTTCATCCTTCTGGTGTCGATGCTGACATTGCGCGCGGCCGAGTCCTCGCCGGCGGTTCTGCCGGGAACCAAGGTGCTCGAATATGAAGGGGATGATCTCTCCGAGTGGGTGATGGACGGGGCTCACGATTTTGTGGAACGCAAGATCGCGGAGTCGCGTAAAACACGTGCCCGGTTTTGGAATCTCGATACTTCGTCCGCAGCCGCCTACGAGAAATCGATTCAACCGAACCGCGAGCGCTTCAAGAAGATCATTGGAGTGGTGGACGATCGTCTGCCTCCGAGGATGGAACGCTTCGGTGATGATCTTCGGCCGGCTCTGATTCTGGAACAGACCAGATTTCAGGTCTATCAGGTGAGATGGTCGGTGTTGCCAGGATTCTTTGCGGAAGGATTGCTGGTGGAGCCCAAGGGCAAGGTTGCGGCGAATCTCATCGCGGTTCCGGATGCCGGCCAGACTCCTGAACAATTGTTGGGGATGGTGGCCGGGCACGATGCGAATGGTCTGGCGCGTCTGGCTGAAAGCGGTTTTCGAATCGTCATTCCCACGCTTGTTTCCCGGGCAAAACTTGAGACGGAGGATCGGCGTCTGAAACGCTCTGACCAGACCTATCGGGAGTGGATCTACCGGCAGGCTTTCCACATGGGGCGGCACATTATCGGCTACGAGGTGCAAGAGGTGCTGGCAGTAGTGGATTGGTTCACGTCGCGTTATCCCGCTGAGAAGATCGGCCTGCTGGGGCACGGGGAAGGTGGGCTGATTGCATTCTACGCGGCGGCCTGCGATCCAAGAATTCAGAACACGATCGTCAGCGGATATTTCGGCAGCCGTGAAAAGGTCTGGGCTGAACCGATCTACCGGAACGTCTGGGGCCTATTGCGGGAGTTTGGCGATGCCGAAATCCTGTCGCTCATTCAATCTCGCCCGATCAGGCTGATTTACGCCCCTTATCCAGAAGTGATTGGGCACAAGGGCGAGATTGTCATGCCCAAGTTCGCTGCTCTCTCCAACGAATTGGCTCGAGTTCCGAAAATGTTCGACCAGAAATCGACACTGGTATCGTCGGCCGTTCCGGGGGGCCAAGCGGGAGCGGTCGGGAGTCCGATGGGTGTGTTTCCGGTGGGCACCATTCAAAAGTTTGCCATCGATCTGGGGCACAAGGTCGAGCCGGCGCGGGAATCGATCGGCAAGTGTGCGGTGATGAAGAATGTGGTGGTCACACGCCATTCGCGGGTGTTTTCCGGAATGGAAACCCATGTTCAAAATTTGGTGCGCCAGTCCGAGCATCGACGGGACGAACGGTTTGTGATGAAGGTGATACCCGAGCTGCAGGACAGCAAATGGACGACGCTCAAAACCTACCCGCTGCAGAGTGCTGACAAGTTCGTCGCTGGAGCCCGCGCATTTCGGCAGGAGTTCCACGAGGAGGGCATGGGGCGTTTCGACGAGGAACTCATCGCGGCGAACCCGCGCTCGCGCAAGATCGCTGAGACGGCCAATTGGACGGCCTATGACGTAGTGTTGAAGGTGTATCCTGAACTTATCGCGTGGGGCGTGTTGGTATTGCCCAAGGATCTCAAGCCAGGAGAGAAGCGACCGGTGGTGGTCTGTCAGCACGGACGCAATGGGGTTCCGCTCGATACGATCAATCGGAACAAGACGGCTTACAACGACTTCGCCGCGAAGCTGGCCGAGCGCGGTTTCATTACCTTTGCGCCGCACAATCTGTACCGCGGCGAGGACCGATATCGGTGGCTCGACCGGAAGGCGAATACCGTCAAAGCCACGTTGTTCTCTTTCATCATCGCCCAACATGAACAGATCCTGAATTGGTTGGGGACCCTTCCGAACGTCGATCCGAAGCGCATCGCTTTCTATGGATTGAGTTATGGAGGCGAAACCGCCGTACGTGTCCCGACCATTCTGGAGGGTTATTGTCTCTCGATCTGTTCCGGAGATTTCAATCAATGGACCCGGAAGATTGCGGCAACGGATCAACCATTCAGTTTCATGAGTTCCATTGAATGGGAGATGCCTTACTGGAACCTGGGGCACACCTTTGATTACGCGGAGATGGCTTATCTGATGGTGCCGCGTCCGTTCATGGTTGAACGTGGCCATCATGATCGGGTCGGTCGGGATCAATGGGTCGCCCATGAATACGCGAAGGTAAGGTGGCTCTACGCACAGTTAGGTATGGCGAACCGCACGGAGATCGAGTTTTTCCAAGGCGGGCACAGCATTAACGGCGAAGGCACGTTTGATTTTCTTCACAAACATTTGAAATGGCCGAAGCGGTGAGGTCTGGCTTGAACGGACGGGTTGGGGCCAGCAAAGTCGTGAAAATGAAGCGGTTGAGATTTCGACGCGGTGGCATACCGGTTGCGGAATACGACCGGGTTCGATTTCACGTCGGTCTCGCGCCGAAGGTGAATCATTCCGATCCCGCCCAATATGGTGCGCAGGATTCGCTGAATCCCGTGCTTAACGGCCGGCATTGGAGTTGGCGCGACGGGTATGTCTTCTTTGCACTGGAGGGCAAATGGTTGGCCAAATCTGACAGTTCCTCGCAATCAGGCTATTCCTATCATCTGGGCAACGACCAGATGTTCACCGTGGTGGAAATTCGGGGAGACATCGCAACCAGCAATTCTGGCAGGGTCGAACTTGTGCTGAATCTCGATTCGGTATTCGGAGGCGAGGGGCCGCTGAAGATTGATGCTGAGAAGACCTCCACCCATGCGCGTGGGAACGATCCCCTGGCTGAGCAGATCAGGGGCAATCTGCGGGGGGCGTTTTCGATCCGGCAGGTGCACGAAGCCGGAAGCAGGACGACGGATGCAGAGTTGGCTACCGCTCCAAAGAAACGCGTGCTGATTGCTGCCGATGCGACTCCTTACCGATTTACCTATGGCCGCCATTTTCCAGCTCCCGGGTTGCCGTTGGACAATCCGTTGACGGAAGAGGGTGTTGCTTTGGGGCTGAAGGGCATCCGCGATGACGCAATTCGATGCCGCTGTTCAATCGCGCCTGGAAACGGAAGTTTTTTTGGGACGTACTGAGTCTGCGCGCGCAGGTGTTGATGCCGATCCAGAATCCGGTCGCGATGCATGAGACCCTTCCTTCGGTGGTTGGCAAGCTCCGGGCGCATTCTGAGTATCCAGTGATGTTCGAACGGGCCTTTGGTGATCGGATGGTGGATGCCGACCCTATGGCGCTCGAGCAGTTTCTATTCACCGTGGTGAGTTACGATTCCCGATTTGATTTGGCGATTAGAAAAGAGGCGCAACTCACCGAAGAAGAGAAGCGTGGGTTCTTCCTGTTCATGTCCGAATACGACCCACGGCGCGGGATGTATGGCGCGGACTGCTTTCACTGCCACGGCGGGCCGTTTTTCAGCTCCCTCATTGCGGAACGTGGAGCTGACTGCACCTTACATGCACGATGGCAGATTCCAGACCTTGGAGCAGGTCGTTGCGCACTACAGTTCCGGCGTCGAACGTTCGCCGTCGCTCGACGCAAATCTTGCCAAACATCCTGCTGGGGGAATCCAGCTGAAGACCTTGACCGACGATAGTTTTCGGAACCAAGCGAGGTTATCGCGCAAAAGCCTTTTGCAGTCGCGTCTCCAATGACTTCGCAAGCTGTGCGCTTTTTGCGGCAAGGTTTCGGGTTTCGTTCGGATCCACGGAGTGATCGTATAGCTCTGACGCGATGCGCTTTCCGGATTTCTTCTCGCGCCAACTCACGTACCGATACCGGGCGGTGCGAATGGCGCGCCCCATGTATTTCGTCCCGAATCGGGCGTACTGACTGAGTGCGATCGAGTCGCTGGGTTTGCTTGGCTTGCGAAGGACGCTGGCGAGACTCTCGCCCTCAAGATGCTGCGGGACTTCTACTTCAGTGAGTTCGCAAAGGGTGGGATACAGATCGACGAGTTCGGCGATCGCCCCGGTTCGAGCCGGTCGGATACCAGGGACTGAGATAATCATCGGAACGCGGGTGGCGATTTCGAAGTTGGTCATCTTCCCCCAGGCACTGTGCTCGCCCAGATGCCAGCCGTGATCGGACCACAGAACGATGATGGTGTTCTGATCTCGCTTGGAGCGCTCCAGTTCATCGAGCAGTTTTCCGATCTGCGTGTCCACGTAGGTCACGCAGGCCGCGTAGGCCTGCAACAGCTCGAATTGGAGTTCGCGAGTGATCGGTCCGTGATTGGGGACGCCGACGTAGCTTCGCATTTCGTATCCATTCCAATCGATGGCCTCCTGACGTGTGGGCGGGTTGGGCATGGTCAAGCCCACCCGCCTAGCGCCGCCGACATAGCCATCGGAATTGTACCAGGCCATGATGGGTGAGGCTTTGGAGGGGGTCGGATGAGGAGCCAGCCAGGAGTCATCAGGTTGGTAAAGATCGAAGTATCGCTTGGGCGCGATGAAGGGAAGGTGGGGACGTCGATAGCCCACGGCGAGGAATAGTGGCTTGCTGTCATTCCGCGAACGCATGGTCTTGATGACCTGTTCGGTCATGCGGCCAGCGAAGAGATGGTTGTCGGGTACGTCCGGACTCTGCTTGATCGGACATGAAAATCGCTCGGCTATGATGGTGGGCTTCTTGGGCGCTTCCGGAATGGTTACTTCCAGCATCTCTTTCTCCCGTCCCGGCGAAGGCGGCTGGGACCAATCGGATGTCACATCCCAACCATCATGGTAGATCTTTCCGAATCCGCGCGTGTTGTAGCCACTGTTCTTCAGATGGCGGGCCATCGAAACGGCGTCGGGGCGTCGTTTCCGAAATGCTTTCACATCGCGCGAGCTGTTGCTGAAGACACCAATGGAATCCGGGCGGAGACCGGTCATCAAAGAGAGTCTTGAGGTTCCGCACTTCGCGTATTGGCAGTAGGCGTGATCGAAGACAACGCCTCGCGCGGCCAGTCGATCGATATTGGGTGTCTGTATGCGGGGGTCGCCGTAGCAGCCGAGCATAGGACGGAGATCGTCGATGGCGATCATCAGAACGTCGGGTTTAGGGGCTGCGGAAAGCGATGAACAGATCAGCGTCAGAGCAACGATAGACGCCGTCTTTGTCGGGTTGAGAAACCTAATGAGAAATATCGTATTCATGGTTGAGATTTCAATATGGGCGTGAAAGGGAGAGTTGCATTCACTGGGGTAATGTCACAGTTTTTTGCTCACGCACGAAACGGAAGCATAGAGTGGCTTGGATATGGATTGGTACTACGCGGCAGGCGACAAACAACAGGGTCCGATTGATGAGGAGACGTTTCGTCGGCTGGTCAGTGAGAAGGTGGTGAAGCCACAGACTTTGGTGTGGCGAAAGGGGATTCCAGATTGGATACCTTACTCCGAGGTGGGCGAAGCCAAGCCACGGGTGCCGGTATCAGAGCCAGTGCGTGAGTCGGTGTCAGAGCAAGAACAGGTGGAGGAGAGCGAGGAAGTCATTCTGAAATGTTACCACTGTCAGAAGTCGTTTGAACTCTCGGATCTGATTCGGTTGGATGGGAAAAACGTGTGCGAGGGCTGCAAACCGGCGTTGATCCACGAAGGTGGCCAGGACTCCGCCGACGAGCGTATCCGAAATGAGTATCTGAACCATGAGGCCTCCGTGCGTTCGGTCGGTCCGATCTATTTTATCATTGCCGCGCTCTTCATTGCCAGTGGCCTGGATTTGTTGAAAAAGGGTTCCGCAGGCGGGCTGCTGGTGCTTCTTATCGCCGCAGGTCTTCATGGATATGCTGCGGTTAAAATACGCAAGCTGGATCCGTCGGCTCGACCTTGGGTCGGTGTGCTATCGGGTCTTGTTCTGTTGGTGTTTCCAGTCGGGACAGTGATCAGTGCCTACATCCTCTATCTGGTCTTTTCGAAGAAGGGTAAGTTTGTCATGTCCGAGGAGTACGTCGCGATTATGGAGCGTACGCCCGGGATCAGGTATCGGGCCTCAAAGGTGATTCGAGTGCTACTTTGGATTGTTCTCGGATTAATCCTGATGGGAGCTATTGGCGCCATTCTTGGAGCCAAGGGGTAAGTGTGATGAACGCGTTGGTGAAATTCATTCTGATTGGGGTCATGCTCCAGAACGCCACTGCGGCGGAACGGTTTGCTCCAAACTCTTCCGGGATCAGTTTCTTTCAGCTGCCTGGCGATACCGTGTTTTCCTCGGCAACCCGGGTGGAGGGGCGCGCGCTGGCGCACACTTCTCAATTCTTTCCCTTCGCTGACAATCATGAACTTCGTAAAGGTGCTTCAGTGGGAATGCAGACGCGGGATGTATTGCAGCGACTGAATCTCGCGCTGCGAAGTGCGGGAACCACGCTTCGTCGATGCGTCAAGCTGAACATCTACCTCGCCAAGGAAAACGATCGGGACGCGGTAAGGAACGAGGTCGCGGAATTCGTGGGCGATGCCCATCCAGCGGTGTGTTTTGTTGCCGGAAATCTGGCGTTTGCGGATGCACTTGTTGCCATGGATGCCGTTGCGGTCGCGCCGGGGAAGTCCTATTCGCCACGGCGATTAAATACTCGTTCGGCGTTGGAGTCGGGCCAACCCGGAGCACACGTCGCAGTGATGTCTGTGGGACGCCGCGTCTACGTTTCCGGTCAGGCAGTTCGCGGCACGAACACCGTGGATGCCGCGCGGAAGACGATGGCGCAGCTGGAGGGGACTTTGCACTATCTGGGCCTGAACTGGTCGGATGTGGTGCAGGTCAAATCGTTTCTGGATCCGATCGCCGAAACCGACGCGGTGGCCCGGGCCATCTCAAAGTTCTTTGGGGAGGCAACCCCACCTCAGGTGTTTGTCGAATGGACCTACCAGGACCGTATCGAGATCGAGCTGATTGTTGATGCGGGAGCAAGGAAACCCGGATTGCCTCGAGTCGATTACATCACTCCGAAGGGAATGAAGGCTTCGCCGGTGTTCTGCCGGGTAACCCGAATCAACGAGGGTCCGGTGGTGTATGTGAGTGGAATCTCAGGAGGTGGCGCGGGTATGTCGATCGCTCAGGTGTTCGCCAAATTGGAACATGTTCTGAAATTCGCGGGCAGTGACATGAGACATCTGGTCAAAGCGACCTACTACGTAAACGACAATGAGAGCAGCAGGCAGCTCAATACGCACCGATCTAAGATCTACGATCCGGTGCGTCCGCCCGCTGCGTCCAAGGCCCCGGTGCGCAACGTGGGGGCAGCTGGAAGCAGTCTGACTCTCGACATGATTGGGGTTGCGGTCCCGGATTGAGGTCGCTGCTCATTGCGGGTCAATTCGTGCGGCGGTGTCCTGTTTGAAGTAGTCACTGAGGACCTCATACAGTTCCGGATGGCGAGCCCGCATCTGGACGGACTTTTCGAAGAAGCACTCCACCGCGACCGCGAAGAACTCCCCTGAATTCGTCGTGCCGTAGTCGTCGAGAAGAGTTGCCTTGCGTCTCTGTGAGCGTTCGACCAGTTCGTCGTATTCGCGCTGCATGACTTCGGCCCAGCGGACATACTCACGTCGATCTGCCAGCGGTGGGACGCCATTCACCAGGCCGTCTCGCAGATCGAGCTTGTGTGCAAACTCGTGCAGCACAACGTTCAGCCCATCGGAGGGATTTCGGCCGCCTGCCACGGAATCTGCCCAGGAAAGAATGATGGGACCGTTCTCCCAGGCTTCTCCGAGCGAGGGCTGGGCTGATTCATGGATTACGCCGAACTCATCAAGCTCCTGCTTTTCCATGGAAACAAACTGGCGCGGGAAGATGAGGATCGACTGCACATTGCGGAACCAGTCGTGCTCAATCCCCAGCAACAGCAGACAGGCCTGCCCGGCGATCGTCACCTTCATTTCATCGGTGACGGTCAGTCCTTTGCATCCCTCCCAATTCTTTTCGGCGACAAACACCTGAACGAGCTCCCGGAGCATCGATTGTTCAGCTTCGTTGAGCAGGCCGAAATGCGGGACGTGTTGATTGAGTGCGGCTTGCCATGCTGACGGGAACGGTTGGTTGACGATCTTTCGGCGCCTCCGTTTCTTGAACCAAGTGAATATCAAAGCACGGCGAGGGTAAGCCGCCAGCCGGAGGATTGACAATCACAGCTATGGAACCACGAATGAATCTCCGTTTGCAGGAACCAATATTTGGGCCAATATTTATGAGTGTCCTACATGCCCCCTGATGCTGCTCCAGATGATGAGATTTTGAGCCTGTTGCCCTACGCGCACATGCGTGGAGGGTTTCCCGTGAAACCGGAGGATATCGGCAAGGCGAAGGGGATCGCCGTGACGGCCATGGAAGAGCAGATTCAGAGACAGTTGAAGCAGCTCTACGGACAGGTTGACACTCTGGCGCGGCAGGCGCGGGAGATTCGCAAGCGCGCGGAGGTCTCCTACAAGATCTATCAATGTGAGATGAAATTCGTGCCGGCGATCGGGCACACCTACCATCTTTATGAAGAGAAAAACGGTTCACCTGCGCTCTCAATGATCGCTCCAGACGAACTCGGGCCGATGAAGAAGAAGCATCTGGCTACGGTCCGTCAACTGCACGATCACACTTGGGAAATCCTCGAAGCGGACGATTTGGTAAGAGAATTCACAAAGAAGGAAGAATCCTCTTGAACGAAAACTGCAATCAGGTTCAATTACCACTCTGTTGCGCATATGGCGGAATTGGCAGACGCGCTACCTTGAGGTGGTAGTGGGGAGACCTGTGCAGGTTCGAGTCCTGCTATGCGCAATTTCTTCGCCCCGGTTCACAGCAAACCTGCCACCAAGTCGGCAGCTTGAGGTCCCACCGGGGTGCCATGAGCGGTCAATAACTGATCGAAACCGAGCGGACAGATTTCTCCCAACTGTGTCTTTAGCTCTTCTGCGTTCGGGCAGTATTTGTCGGGCAGTATTTCGAGACCGCGTTCGGGAAGATTTACAATCGCATCACCAAGGATCGCGATTCGATTTTCGCAAAAATGAAACAGCGCTTCACCGCGTGGAGCGCCTGCGAGTGGATGAATACGCCACGGAAACCAGTTGTCACTCGGGATGGCCTGAATTCCGGGAAGTGTCACAGCGGTTTCGGGAGTTCCCCAAATTTGGCAGTCCAATTTTTCTGCCCAGGCAACGGAATCGCGCAGGTGATTTTCATTGGTGACGACGATATACCAGTTTTCGATCCGATTGGATTGGAGGCGAAACTCATGCAGACCCTGATCGCAGAGTGGTATCGGATCGAAGACGAATCCACGCGTATCGGTTATCAGCGCGTGTGCGGAAAGCTCGACGCGATGATGCGGCGAGTAAGATCGCCATTGGAAAACGCCGGGGAACAGTTCAACCGCTTCGGTGGCGATCGGGAGAGGGGACATGTGAGGGCAGACAGGCTTACTTCGCTGCCGCCGCAGAGCTGGGAGTGCGAGCGGTGTCGCCCTGGTCCAGTTGCGTGATGATGCGTTGCACGCGCGCCAGATTTTTTTCGATGTGCTTGATGTAGGCGTTGGCCCCATCAGGATAAGGTTGGGCGAGGAATTTGTATTGAGCCAGGAAGTCCCCGTCGATCTTCGGCTTCACGTAAAAGGTCCAAAACCCCACCGTCTTGCGCAAGAGCTCTTCGGCATTCTTGAACAATCCCGCTTTCGATTGCAGTCCGCCACTGTAGCGGGCGGATTCAATGAATTCATCAAAGAGAATCGGAAGTTTGTCGATGTAATCCGGGGCGGCCATCTGTCCGACGAGGTCAGCCGAGCCGAGGGAGTAGCCGATGATCTTTTCGGTGTCGGTCTGGAAAGGAATCGCGTCCACTTTTACGTTCACTCCGGTGCAGCGGATCATCCTCGCGACGCTGCTGGCGTCCTCCGGGCTGAAGCCTTCCTCAAGCAGCATGTACTTGGCGAAGTCGGCACTGCGGCTTACGTGAATCAGGGTGTATTTGGCACCCGTTCCCTCATTGTCCCCCCACACCTTGAGATAGCCGGTGTCGTGCAGCAGAATCGCAATGATTCCCAACTCGAACATCTTCTGGGGAATGACTGGCTTGAGTCCTGATTTGATCCGACCGCGGAGAATCTGGGCATGGCAAAGAGTACCCTGAAGAGTGTGTTCCAGATCGTGATATTTGGCATCAATGGGCTGGTAATCTCGGTAACGCCCTTCAAAGGCGGCCAACGCCCAACCAAACACGCGAGGAATGAACTCTTGGTCCGCGCGCGGAAAGAGTTCCACGTGGATCGACTGCACGACGGACTGCACAGCAGTCGCGTCCTTAGTGTCAGCCAGAGGGAACATGTCAAAACGTAACAGCGGTGGAACTTTTTGCCTACGTTTTTTTGAATACGCCCGGACACGATTTCAGGGTGAGGATTACAACTCACCCTGAAATTTGATTCTGCGACAAATTCGGTGGAACAGAGGACATTGGAAACCCAACGGCTGACCAAGTGAAAAGCTTCAAGCCGCAAGCGCCAAACTCCAAGCACCAATCAGGCCAGCAATCACGGTTTCCCGGGGAATTCGGCGTATTCCAATGCGGTCGGCGGTAGCCCGTTGTTTCCGACTGGAGATTGGAGTTTGAAGTTTATGTGAGGCTTGAGTTTTGGAATTTGGAATTTCCTCAGAACCTGTCATGCCACTGGAAACGTCGAAGAACCCGAAATTTGATCTGGAGGCGGCGATGTACATAAAAACCCCGGGCTAATTCCCCGGGTTTTGGTTAGCCGATTCGCCAAGGTGATCAAAAAGCGTAGTTCACACCACCGCCCACACTGAGCATATCGTTCAGATCGAGATCGGAGGAATGACCTGCGGCAGCGTTCCTCACGGAGCCCAGATTCTGATATTGAATCGAGGCTTCAGCAGACCAGTGGTCGGAGAGACGCACGCGCAGGTTGAACTTCAACTGGCCACCCACCAACACATCGAAGTTGCTGTTGGATCCGCTGCGACTGACGGCGAGAGGACTGCCGTTCACGGCTGGGCCAGCGATCGTGAGCGAGTCGCTGAATTTGTAATCGGTATCAGCCAGAACTATACCAATGCCGCCGCTCAAAATCGCGACGACGCGTCGGTGAAGTGGGAATTCGATGAATGGTCCCAGGCGGAAGGCGTAGAGTTTACCATCCAAGTCATGCCGGAAGTTGCCGGTTGCACCACGTGCCGACACAGTGCGTCCAACGGGCACGTCGTCGATGGTTGGCCCTGCGACTGCAAATGACGCGCCATGATTGGCCCCTGGACCAGGACCACCGCCGGTGGTGGTGAACTCATCCTGAACTACAGTCGCCGTGCCGGCGAACGCACCCGGATCGTCGAAATCGACGTTTTGGATACCGAACCCACCGATGAGTCCCACATTGAGTCGGGTCCGCTCAGTGACCCGGATTTGCCCGAGAACTTCCTCGTATGAGACTTCAACGCCGGGTTGAACCTTGTCGGTGTCTCGAAAATGGAGATCGGGTCCTGAGGCTGAGTGAAAGAAGATCTGATTGCCGAATCCACCCGGAGGGGCCTGCGCAGCAGTGTCATAATTGAATAACCATGTCGTTCCGGCCGCGCCGCCGCTGTCAATGCGGACGAAGCCATTGTCGTATTGACGGTTTTGCAAACCGGCAACCGCGGATCCGATATTGTCGAAAGCGGTATTGGAGTTCTTAAAATCGGCAGTGACGTTGAATGCGAACGTCGCGTTCACCGACAGGCGTCCCCGGCGGTCAGTCCACGCCACGCGCTCAATATCTGTTCGTCGATGGTAGGTCGAACCGTAGCTGGTGGTGGTTTGAGCCGGCGGGGGAGTGGTCGCAGTCTGTTGCCATTCTGTCCTCTCGGTGGTGACGGTTTCCTCGGCACCCGCGCTGTAGAGATAGTTGTGGTGACCCAGGATGATTGAGGATCGTACCACCGGGCCGCTGAATGATTCAGTTCGAACGGTGTGGGTTGGAGTTTCACTCTTCCATACCTGCGCGCCGGTGATCACTGGCGTCTGAAGGTGGGTGTTTACGTGAGTGTCAAGATGCGCGTTGTGCGGAGTGGTGTAGCGGGTCTCCGACGTGGTGGTACGAACGTTCCCGGCACCGCCTAACGAGTTGGTCGAAAGACCATAGGTTTGGGTGGTCCACGCCTCGTTATGATAGCTGCCACGAGGGTCGGTTTGCGCCTGGGCTTCTCCCGGTCGGTGGATTTGCGCGGCCCAATCGGCGGCCATTGCGCCGCTTGCGGCCGACATGCCGAGCAGGCAAAGGACTTCGTTCCAAATTCGGTTCTTCATGAATCTTTCCAACTGCTTGTGGGTTTAAAATTCGAGGATTCGGTATTGCCTCGCTCCGGAAACGGTGGGAACGCTGGGCGTGCGGGGCAGTCCGATGTCCACCCAACGTGCGGGACCGCCTTCACCCACCATCGGTGGGAAAGATGTCTCCCAAGTGGTCGTTCCCATTGTCCGATACTGGGCGTAGTAGGTCTTGCCGACCGTACTTGAGTAATCGAGTACCTGCGTATCGTCAAAGAACACACTGTTAAGAGGGGGGATTTCCGTGCCGCCGGTTGGAATTGTCGGAAATGTGCCCGGATCATCTTGCAGAATGACCAGTGGCGTCGGCCGGGTAATACGGTCGGACACGTCATATTCGATTCGAACCAGACGCACATCACCAGGTTGAAGGACTGCCGGAACGATGATGACCGGGTTGTTGTTGGCGTTTGTGATGGTTGCGTTCTTGATCAGAATTGCATCGCCGCGTGTATCCACCCCAAGGTTTGCAAGTTCAATCGAAGGGAAGGGCCGGGCGATTTGACTTCGGACCGGATAAGAGAAGGCTATCGTCTCTTCGGTAAAACCGGTACTGAAGCGCACCATTGTCTGGCCCGCTGCCAAGAATACGACCGATCCGCCGATGAATCGGGCACCGAGATTCTGTCCTGCCGTTCCAAAAACATGGGAAACGGGTGTTTCCTCGACGGGAAGAAATACGAGTGATTGGTTGGTCACCACATTTGCAACGAAGAGGACATCCAACAGTTGGGAATTCCCCGCGCTCAACTGGCCACTGTTCGCCAATTGCCAATCGATGCCGATCAAGC
The DNA here is from genome assembly GCA_047608975.1 of Limisphaerales bacterium. Classification (GTDB taxonomy): domain Bacteria; phylum Verrucomicrobiota; class Verrucomicrobiia; order Limisphaerales; family JAYPXF01. The sequence continues at coordinate 64,148 of JBLFYM010000002.1, forward strand.
CGAGGATACCGGTCGGAGTGAGCGTTGCCGTGGCTCCCGTTACCCGATTGCTGAGCCCGGTAATGGTCAGCAGGTTCGAATCATAGCTCAGATTGAAGGTGACCCGGTTTTCGCCGCCCTCCGCAGCAATGCTCACGGTGACCGGGACTGGGTTGCCAGAATTGAAATTGTCTGTTTGCACATTGGCGACCCGGACGACTCGGGTCGAGAGGCTCAGGGTGGCTGGGTTCGATGCCGCAGCTCCCTGCGTGTTCGAGGCCTTCATGTTGTAATTTGCGAAGTCACTCGAAGTGATGTTCGCAAGGGTGAGATTAGTGCTGGTTGCGCCCGGAATGTTCACCCCGTTTTTACACCACTGATAGGTCAGGGGAAGGCGTCCGGTGGCCTGTGATCGAAAGGTCACCATCGCGCCCAACATCACTCCGTGATCGACCGGTTGGAGGGTGATCACCGGTGCGCCGTTAATCGTCAGGGTCGCGGGTTGGCTCGTGGCGGTTCCACGAGGGTTGGTGGCTTTGGCTGTGTAATTAGCTTCATCCGAGAACTGGGCATTCGGAATGGTCAACGTTGTGGCGATGGCACCGGGAATATCAACCCCGTTCTTGCACCAACGATAGGAGAGTGGCGCGCTGCCGCTGGCTGTGACTGTAAATGATACCGTCGTGCCGAGCAGGACAGTTTGACTGGTTGGATTTGTGACGATCAGCGGCGGGGCGTCAACCGTCAGGGCTGCGCCTGTGCTCAACGTCGTGCCACATGAGTTGTTGGCGACACAGTCGTAATTGCCGGCATTCGCGGTGGAAGCACTCCCCACGCTGTAGGTCCGGTTGGTGGCACCGGCGATCGGAAAGCCGTTGAGACGCCATTGCAGGGTCGGTGATTCTTTGCCGGTGGCGATCGCTGAGAAAGTGGCGCTTTCTCCAGAACGGACGGAAACGCTCGTGGGCTGTCCGACGAAAGTTGGCGGGAACAGCACCACGACAAGTCCCTCATCGCTGGTCGTTGTCCCAGTCTGGTCGGTGACCAAGACCCGGTAGTGGCCCTGTTGAACGGGCTGGATGTTGTTCAGGACCAGCGTCCCGGTCGTTTGGCCTATAAGATTGGTACGATTGACCTGCCATTGATAGCTTACCGCGCCAATGCCGACGGCACCGACGTTCAATACCACATTGGTTCCCGCACAGATGATGTGCATGGCCGGTTGAACGGTGATTTGCGGTGCGGCAGAGCTGTTGAAGACCGTCCCCAGCAATATCCCGAAGCCAACCACGCCGGAAAGTAAACTGGGGTTGGCGACATGGGTCGATTTGGTTCGCATAATAGGGAAACTAGTACCAAAGCACGTTGCCACAGGCCCCAGATGCTTTTAAAGATAAATCATTTTCGTATCAGTACGGATTCAGGAAGCTGAAAGTGAGCGAAACGATCGATTTATTTGGGCTGCACACTGCGGTTTTTACGCGCAAATGCCGTGATTGTATGAATTATTAGGCTTCATGATTTCCCGGCGTAATTTTCTCGAAGCGGCCTTGGTTGGCATGACGGTTCCCGTGCTGGCCGCCGATGCCAGAAGGATTCGCATCGCCGTCAAATACACGATGATTCAGGAACCGCTGGACGTGGTCGATAAATTCAAACTGCTTCGGGATCTGGGCTTTGACGGGGTGGAGGTCTATGCGCGCGACCGGAAACAACAGGATACCTATCTCGAAGCACGCGAAATTTCAGGCCTGCCAGTCCATGGCGCGATCAACGCCTCCAGCCCAGATATTGCGGGCGGCATTGAGATGGCGGCCGCGCTCGGCGGAGATTCACTCCTCGTCTTGGCACAGGAAAACTCCCAGCTTTCATATGAAGCGAATTCGGAGCGCTGGCGCAAGCTGATCACTCCGGCGATTCCGCTGGCGGAGAAACATCGTGTCAGAATTCTGATCGAGAACGTGCGCGCGACCCACCTCAAGACCGCAGAAGGAATGAACCGGTTTATCGATTCATTTGCGAATCCGATTGTAGGATCCTATTACGACACGGGAAATGCCATCACGTGGACGAAGCAGTCCGCTGAGCATTGGGCTCGGGTCCTGGACGAGCGGATTGGAAAGATTGACGTCAAAGATCGGGGGCATGCGGAGTTTGGAGATGCAAAGCTAAAATCCAAAACAGCCAAGGGGACCGACGGCGGAGAGGTGAACTGGGTTGAGGTTCGTCGCCATCTGAGAACGATCGACTATCGCGGCTGGGCGACCGCCGAAGTGAAAGGTGGCGACCGGAAGCGCCTGGCGCGGATGGCCCGCTGGATGGATCAGGTCCTGGGGAACTGACTGAGGATCAGTTTCGAGAATCCGCCAAACTCGGAGTCATCATCTTGGGGTCATGTTGCCCGGGGCACTGTTTCGTTGGATCAAGCACCAGTCCCTGCCATGAAACTAAAACTCGATAACTTCCTCCTATCCGGCCTCCTAATCGCATTTTTTGCATTAAGCGCGTTCACCATTGTCTCCGACATTCGGGAACATGCTGTGGAAACACCGGCTAAATCCCTTGGGCTTGAGTGGGTTGGCTGCGAATCCTCGGGGAATTGCCGGGACGTCAGTTCAAGTTGATAGCGTCTTGCTGGTGAGAGTGCTCTGGGCGCGCTCACGAATATATTGAGAAACGGGCCACCCTGTTCATCAGTCGGGCTCGTAGTCATTATCTCAGGATGGATCCCAGTCGATTGCTGGAGTTTCTAAGAACCGCGCGGTCTCCGCGTCGTAGTTGAATGAACCTATCTCCAATCTTTACCGTCGCTGTCCTCTTGGCTGGCCCATCCATGGCGGTATGTGCAGAGCCGGGAAAGATTCCGGCTGGAGTGGGAATCGGGCTGTTTGCGGATCCAGACTCGTTTTTCTTGGGGGGAGAACACTCTGTTGCACTACGCCATCACCAACACTGGCACGGAACCGTTCCGCGTGGATGTCGGCGGGGACTATCGTGGTGGGACGCGACCTTCGAAATCCAATCGCACCCGCCCGCTTGGATCCGCCGCCGCAGATTGAAGCTTGAAATTTGAGGCTTGGCGTTTTCGCAATTCCGCCCGCTCGGCGGTGAATCCCCCATCGCCACCCCCACTTTTAATCAGACCCGAGAGACGGGGGCTTCGAAAATTCAGACAGACAGTTTTGGCCATCTGCGGTTCAATTCGCGCCGGTATGGCTTTCGCTTCAGATCTCATATGAAATTCATTTCGATCACAGCCGAGTTCCTGGTCATCGGGCTGACAATCTTGTTTGCGGGTTGTTATGTGGGTGGTAAGGACAGTTTCATCATCATCAATATCTCTGACCAACTGGATGGGGAGCAACTCGTCGGCGTGGGATTCCTATTTTTGGCAGCGCTTCCGTTCATGCTGTCAGTTGCCTTTCTTCTTGGATTCGCGATGCATTTGGCGGCCGAGCGTGTGTTTCGATCCATGCGACAAGGCATCGAGAGCGATTGCTTGGAGGGACGTGGTGATCTCAAGCTGCGTCTGGACGACATTCGACATGAACTCTATTTGCGGGGCGGGGCCGAAGTCTGCCGACGGCTCGAGGCGGAATCGGCATATGTGCGTATTGCAGGTGCGCTCGCTGTCGGAGGGGGAGGGTTGTTCCTGCTGGCGATTGCAATGGGAAAACCGGTTGATGTGGCCGTGTTTGGTGCTCTCGTGATTGCGTGTGTCTTTGCAATTCGACGTCATGTGACGGGCGGCGCTGACACTGCGATCCGCTCGTGGTCGGCGATCCAGAGGAATACGCCAAAAGTTCATGACCGACCCGCATCAGATTCCGCTTCGTTGGTGCGACTGGAGGACGGGGTCTCTGTGCGGTTGCTGATTTTTGCCGGTGGGACCGGATTCAGAAACTGTAATATCGCGCTTGCCCGGCGAGGTCATCGCGTGACCCGCGTGGTTCCACCGTGGGACAGTGGCGGAAGTTCGCGCACGCTTCGAAATGAATTTGGCGTCATGTCCATTGGAGATTTACGCCACGCGCTGATGACGATGGCGCACGGGGAGCGGATCTCCAACGAGGTGATTCGACTCTTCAACTGGCGTTTGTCGGAGGATGGCGAGCAAGAGCAGTTGCTGATGGAAATGGATTCGTTCCTGAAGCAGCAGCATCCGTTGATCGCAAACGTGCCGACCGATCTGCGGAATGTGATTCTGAAGTACCTGGAGACATTCTGGAGTCAGCGTCCGGAGTCTCTTGATCTGTACAACGGCAGCATTGGGAATCTGGTCATGCTCGGTGCGTATCTGGCCCATGGCAATGACATGAACACGGCGATCTATGTGTTTCGTCAGCTGTGCGGCATCAAAGGACACGTGTGGCCGATCTCATTGGAGAACGATCTCCACATTTCTGCGCGATTGGAGAATGGAGAGGTTGTGGTGCGCGAAGAGAATGTCACGGCGATCAGGCGACCTGAGATCAGTTCACGGATTGATCGGACTTTTCTTATGCGGGAGGCCTGCGAAGTTGATGGTGGCAATCTGTCGGTTGCCTCGAATCCGCTGGTCATCAACGCATTCGGCAACGTGGATGCCATTGTTTTCGGACCGGGAAGTTTTTTCTCCAGCGTGGTTCCGCACCTGATGGTTTCGGGGGTGGTGGATAAATTGGCCAAGAGTTCCGCCCCCAAGATATTTGTGGGAAACATGTTGGAGGGAAATGAGTGCTTCGGCTGGTCGGTGGCTGAGTTGGTCGAGAAGTTCCTTCAGACCTGTCACGATTTTGCGGCTGTGAAACGCGACTCCAAGCAGTATCTCACCCACGTCATCGCCCACGATACTTCCACCCATCGCCGAACCGTCCGGGATGATCGCTACCTCGCGATTGGTGATCTGGCTCGGCTCCGACCGGACGGAATCAAAGTCACCATCAAGGACTTGGAAGACCCTTGGAAACGCGGGTTCCACGACGCGAACGTGCTCGCCCAACTCATCATCGACGAGGGTCGTTGATCAGGGAGTCGGGGGAACTGGCATCGGAAAGACGATTGCCAGAATAACGGTCATGATAAACATCGTGGAACCGAGCACGATGAGGAGCGGCGTCCAGGTCTTCAGCGCATCCACTTCGTTGATGCCACTCATCTTGGAGAAGATCCAGAAACCGCTGTCGTTCATCCAGGATCCGATGAGGCCGCCGCCGCCGATTGCGGTGGCGAGGTAGACCGGATTGAAGGGCAGTTGGGTATTGCCCAGCATGGCGGCGACCATGGCAGAGGTGGTGATCATCGCCACGGTGGTCGATCCCTGCGCGAACTTCAGCAGCGCGGAAACGAAGAATACGAAGGGCAGAAGCATCAGTCCCTTTCCTCCGGAGTCACCGCCGCTGAACATGGTTTCAATGGCCGGCCCAACCTCGGCCACCTTCAACATCGCGCCGAATGCTCCCCCGGCGGCGGTGATGAGAATAATGACACCGGCGCTCATCAATCCGTCCTCCAGCAGTGCACCAAACTTCTCGCGAGACGGTTGGCATTGTCGAAGATACAGGATGATTGCAACGGCCGCGGAGACCATCAGTGCAAAGTTCGCGTTGCCGATGGTGCCGACCAGGGGCAGCAGATCTGCAGCCCCTTCACTCGTCTTCGCAATCCGGGTGGTGACCGTGTTGATGGAGATCAGGACGACCGGCAAAAAGATCGGCAGGAGCGAGGCGAACAATGAGGGCATGGACCTCTGCTCGGCAGGCGCGGCAACCGGGGTGTCTGCAAAAGACATCTCGGGTTTGATCTTGGCGTTCCGATCCATCCATCCCGCGACGAGCAGACCGGCGGCGGTGGCCGGGAGGCCTACGATCAGACCGACCACCATCATCGTTCCGATATCGACACCCAGATTGTCAGCTACGAGCAGCGGCCCAGGGGTTGGCGGCACGACCGTGTGCGTCACTGCCGCGCCAGCTGAAATCGCCAATACATACTTCACGTAGTTTTTTCCCGTGGATCGGAAGAGCGAACGCGCGAGGGGGACCAACAGGTAAAACACCGTGTCGAAGAAGACCGGAATGGAAAGGACGAAACCGCTGCCTGCGAGGGCGATCCCGCTGCGCTTTTCACCGAGCGCATTGAGGAACGAACGGACGATGCGATCGGCCGCGCCGCTTTCCATCATGCACTTGCCAATGATTGCCGCCATGGCAATCACGATGCCAATGGCGCCCGCGGTTTTTCCAAATGCCTCGGCCACCCGCATCACGCGATACCCGGGTTTTAGTTCTGCCAGCACCTCCGGCGGTGGTGCAGCACAGAGCATACTCACCGCCGTGGCGGCCAGGATCAGCGCAACGAAGGCATTCACTTTGAACCGAACAATGAGTCCGACGACGAGCAGGATGCCAATTGCCAGAAGGGCCAGCGGGTGGAGATGCATTGAGGGAAGATAGAACTCGCAGAACCCATCGCGGTCAATCACGCAAGGCATGGGTGCCGATGTAGCCGCGCGCGTGTCAGACTTTGGCTCGACCTGATTGCCATGGTCGCTTTAATGATCTAGCACATGCCCAAACGTTCCTCATGGCTCAATCAGGCCCGACTGTTCATCGGATGCGGGTTTGCGCTTGCCGCCAGCGTTTCGAATGCGGAGGTGGATTTCTCACGGGAGATTCTGCCGTTGCTGTCGGACAAGTGTTTCCAATGTCATGGTCCCGATCCCAAGGCCCGCAAGGGCGATCTCCGTCTGGATAACGAGGAGAACGTGAAAAAGGATCGCGAGGGATACGCAGTGGTTGCGCCGGGCGCGAGTGCCAAAAGTGAACTGATCAGGCGGTTGCTCTCGACCGATCCAGATGAGCTGATGCCACCGCCCGAGCTGGGACGTTCCCTATCCAAGTCAGAAGTGGCGCGGATCAAACAGTGGATTGATGAAGGCGCTGGCTGGGGACTGCATTGGTCATTGACGAAGGTGACTCGCCCGATCGTTCCGACTGTTGCCGCCAACCCCGTCGATGCGTTCCTGAATCCCCGCCTGAAGGGGGAAGGCTTGAAGGCCCAACCGAGGGCCGGAAAAGCGACCCTGATTCGGCGGCTGCATCTGGATATGACCGGGCTCCCGCCGTCGCTCAAGGAGCTCGATCAATTCTTGAACGACGCGAAACCCCACGCGTGGAAGCGTGCCGTCAAACGCGTGCTCGCCAAGCCGGCTTATGGCGAACGGATGGCGTGGGACTGGTTGGATGCAGCGCGGTATGCGGATTCCAATGGATATCAGGGCGACAATGAACGGACGATGTGGCCGTGGCGTGATTGGGTGGTGGACGCATTCAACGAAAACCTGCCCTGGGACCGCTTTACTGTCTGGCAGCTGGCGGGTGATCTGTTGCCGGAGGCGACCTTCGAGCAGAAGCTCGCGACAGGATTCAATCGCAATCACATGATCAACGGCGAAGGCGGGCGCATTCCCGAAGAGAACCGCGTGGACTATGTGATGGATATGGCCGAGACGATGGGGACTGTCTGGCTCGGGATGACGTTCACCTGCTCCCGGTGCCATGATCACAAGTTCGATCCGATCACGCAGAAGGACTACTACAGCCTGTTCGCATTCTTTGACCAGACTCCGGTCACCGGTGCCGGGCGCAGTGCCCAGACGCCGCCTATTCTGAAGGCGCCGACGCGCGAGCAGAGAGTGGAAACGGCCGCGATCAAGAAACAGCTGGCAGCGCTCACCGACCAGCTCAATCAGCGGGCCCGTAAACTGGCTCCCACTCAGACAGCATGGGAAAAGGCGCTGCTCGAACAGGCCAAGCTTTCCCCGTGGGTGGTCCTGACGCCGACGTCTGCGAAGGCTGAAAAGCAGACGCTCAAGATTCAAAAGAACGACTCGGTATTGGTCAGTGGCAAGGCCCCTGATAATGACACCTACACGGTCACAGCGAATGCGTCTGGTCGGTTGTCCGGAATTCGGCTGGCGGCGCTTCGGCACTCCAGTCTACCGAAAGGGAGCGTTTCCCGATCCAGTTCGGGAAACTATGTGCTCACCGGATTTGAAATCCGAATCGACGATCCAAACTCGAAACCGCTGAAGCTTGCCAAAGCAGAGGCAACGTTTGAACAGGGAGGATTGAAAATTGGCAACGCCATCGATGGCAAACGCGAGACGGGCTGGGGCGTGCGGAATGGAAGAGTCGTTGATCGTTCCCATGCCGCGGTGTTCACATTGGTGGAACCCGTGGAGTTGCCGAAGAACTCCAGGTTGCTGTTCTCCCTGCGACATGATTCGAAGCACAAACAGCACCTGGTGGGATGCTTCCGGATCTCCACCACCGGAGTCGCCAAGCCGAGCTTGGGGAGCGGGTCGGACGAGTTGCTCGCGGCACTGGAAATTCCAAAGGCGAAGCGCGACAAAGCCAATGCGAATCTGGTGACCATTGCGCATCGGGCGGAAGACTCGGCTTACGGGAAAATCAAGAACCAACTGGAAGCCAAACGCAATCGGCTGAGTGCGGTGGATAAGAAGGCTCCGCGGGTAATGGTGATGGAAGACATGCCGAAGCCGCGCGAAACCTTCATGCTGGATCGCGGTCTCTACAATAAGCCGGGAGCAAAGGTGACCGCGGCTGTTCCGGCGTTTCTGCCGAAGCTGGCCAAGGATACCAAGCCCGATCGGGTGGCTTTGGCGAAGTGGTTGGTTTCGGACGGGAATCCTTTGGCAGCACGCGTGACTGTCAATCGATTCTGGCAGATGCTGTTCGGGATCGGGATCGTGAAGACCTCTGAAGATTTTGGCGTGCAGGGAGAGTATCCCAAACATCCGGAATTATTGGATTGGCTGGCGGCCGAGTTCCAGGAATCGGGGTGGGACGTGAAACATCTGTTGGAACTCATTCTGACGAGTGAAGCGTATCAGCGGAGTTCTGATGTCACGCCCGAGTTACTTGAGAAAGATCCGGCCAATCGTTTTCTCGCGCGAGGTGCACGCTACCGTATGCCTTCCTGGATGATTCGCGACCAGGCGTTGGCGGCTTCAGGTTTGTTGAACGATGCCCTCGGAGGCGCGCCGGTGAATGGGTATCAACCGGCAGGCATTTGGGAGGAAGCCACGTTCGGAAAGAAGAAATACGTCCAGGATCACGGCGATAAACTTTACCGGCGAAGCATCTACACGTTCTGGCGTCGGATTGTCGGGCCGACCATGTTCTTCGATTCTGCCTCGCGCCAGATCTGCACGGTGAAAAGTCCGCGCACGAACACCCCGTTGCATGCTTTGGCGACCTTGAACGACATCACCTACGTGGAGGCTTCCCGCGCCATGGCTCAGCGAATTCTGGTTTCTGTAGGGGAGGGGGCCAAAGATGCGGATCAGTTGAAGCAGGCGTGTCGGCTGATACTTTCACGGGCTCCGACCGCCAAGGAACTGAAGATTTGGCGGCGCGGCCTTACTCGTGCCCGCGGTGAGTTTGCGGCAGACCCGAAGGCTTTGGATGATTTCCTGAAGGTTGGTGAATCTCCCCGGGACGCAAAATTGGATAAACTTGCCCACGGTTCCTTGGCCGCAGTTTGCCTGGGGATTCTTAACTTGGACGAAGCACTCACAAGAGAATGAACAGGATGAATCCCCATATCCTTTCAAACAATTCGTGGAACGACCCACTGGGGCAGGCCCAGTTGGGAATGAATCGCCGGCACTTCTTCGGCAAGTCCGCACAAGGCATCGGCGGTGCTGCGCTCGCCTCGCTGCTGGCGCGGGACGGGACGGCTGCGCCGAGTATGAAACACGGATTGCCAGATCTGCCGCACCTTGCTCCCAAGGCGAAGCGCGTGATCTATCTGTTTCAGAACGGAGCGCCAACCCATACCGACCTGTTCGACTACAAGCCGCGCCAGCAGAAGATGCATGGCACGCCGGTGCCGGACGAGTACTTCGCAGGTAAGCGCTTTAGCACGATGACCAAGGATCCGACCGGAAAGCTGATGCTGGCGCCGATTGAGCCTTTTCATCAGCACGGTCAGAGCGGCGCCTGGGTGAGTGAACTGATGCCCTACACCGCCTCGATGGCGGACGAGCTTTGCTTCATCAAGAGCATGCACACCGAGGCCGTGAATCATGCTCCTGCGATCTCGTTTTTTCTTAGCGGCGGAGAGATCCCAGGACGGCCTACACTCGGGGCCTGGCTCAGCTACGGTCTGGGAATTGAGAGCGAAGAACTGCCCGGGTTTGTGGTTATGACTTCGTTGAGCAAGGGCTCGTCATGTGGACAGATCTTCTATGACTTTTATTGGGGTTCCGGCTTTTTGCCATCGCGGCATCAAGGGGTGAAGTTCCGCGGGCAGGGCGATCCGGTGCTTTATCTGGCGAACCCGAACGGCATGTCCTCGAAGATGCGACGTGGTTTGCTGGATGACATCGCGGCGGTGAACGAAATGAAATTCCGTGAATCTGGAGATCCTGAAATCAGCACGCGCATCTCCCAATATGAGATGGCGTACAAGATGCAGACCAGTGTGCCGGAGCTCACGGACTTTTCCTCTGAACCACAGAGCGTGCTCGATATGTACGGGCCTGATGTGAAAGAGCAGGGGACCTTCGCCTACAACTGTCTGATGGCCAGACGCCTTGCCGAACGGGGCTGTCGCTATGTCCAGCTGATGCATGCCGGTTGGGATCAGCATAACAGCATCAGCACGGAGCTTTACAACCAGTGTCGTGATACCGATCAGGCCAGCATGGCGCTCGTGAAGGATCTGAAAGATCGCGGGATGTTGGATGACACGCTCGTCATCTGGGGCGGTGAGTTCGGCCGCACGCCGTTTATTCAGGGAGACATCAACAACCGCCCGCGCTGGGGCCGGGACCATCATCCTTACGCCTTCACCGTTTGGATGGCCGGCGGCGGGGTTAAACCCGGAATCAGCTATGGCGCTTCAGATGATCTCGGTATGAACGCCATCGAGAACAAGGTTCACGTCCACGATTTTCAGGCCACCTTGATGCATCTGCTCGGGATCAATCACGAACACCTGACCTACAAGTTTCAGGGACGGCACTTCCGATTGACCGACGTGCACGGGCATGTGGTGAAAGACATTCTGGCGTAGCGGACGGATGGAAACTCCAAGCTTCATTGGAGTTTGGAGTTTGGAGTGGGCGTAATTGCTGAAGGGTGTTGCGAGCCAGACGCCGTTGGAGTTCACGCTTTAGCGTGTGGGCGCGAACTTGTTCGAGCCCTTCAGGCTCAGCACGCCAAGCGTGAACTCCAACTGGGCACGCCATGCCATGCAGATCAAACCACGCTCGTTTGGAGTTTTCACCGATCAACCCGCAACCGGATCAATCGTCGCTTCTCCATTCACCTGACGCAAAATGCCCGACGGATTTGCATCCTGTAGTTCCGCCGGCAAACCCGACTGAGGTGCACTCTGATAACAGAACGCGCGGGTGAATCTCTCGATAGCCATCGTGCCGACCGAGGTGCTGCGTCCGTCGCTGGTGGAGGGGAAGGGACCGCCGTGAACCATCGAATGGCAGACTTCCACACCGGTGGGAAAGCCGCCGTAGATGATTCGTCCAACGCGGTGCTCCAACGCGGTGATTGCGGATGCCGCGCCGGTGATGTCTGCGTCGCTACCGTGGATGGTTCCGGTGAGTTGACCTTCGAGTCCTTCGATGATCTGGATCAACTCTTCTTCGTTTGAGAACGTGACTAGCGTCGTGGACGGACCGAAGGCTTCTTCGGCCCAGACCGGATTCGCCAGGTATGCTTCCGCGGTGAGTTTGTAGAGTGCACTGCCGACCTTGCAGGTTCTGCTATCGGAATCTCCCGGATTGGAATGGAGAATCTCCACGCCTGCCGCTGAGATTCCGGCGCGGCTGGCAAGAGCGCCGCGATAGGCGTCGGCGATACCAGAATTCAACAGACACCCTTCCGCTCCCGCGAGCGCCGCCAAGGCCGTGGCGGCAAAAGCATCTGCCGCTTCACCAGCGGGAAGAATGACCAGACCGGGATTGGTGCAGAACTGCCCCGCGCCCAGCGTGACGGAGCCGGCGAGCCCCTTGGCAATCTCTTCGCCAGAGGAATTGAGTTTGTCGGCGAGCACCAGCACCGGGTTGATGCTGCTCATTTCCGCGTAGACCGGAATTGGCGCCGGACGTTCCGCTGCGACTTTCATCAGAGCGGTTCCACCGGCGCGGGAGCCGGTGAATCCTACGGCGCGAACGTTCGGTTCCTGGACGAGTGCGGTGCCGACGCTTCGGCCACTTCCGTAAACCAGCGAGAAAACACCGTCCGGCATGCCGCAGCTGGTGGCCGCGGCCGCGATAGCCTGACCGACGATTTCCGCCGTGCCGGGATGCGCGTGATGTGCTTTCACGATGACGGGGCATCCCGAGGCAAGCGCCGCGGCGGTGTCGCCACCGGCAACGGAGAAAGCCAGGGGGAAATTGCTGGCGCAAAAAACGACCACCGGACCAAGTGGCTGGAGCATCGAGCGCACATCCGGTTTGGGGAGTGGTGCCCGATCGGGTTGCGAAGTTTCGATGCGGGCGTCCACCCATTCACCTTTTTCAACCAGACCAGCAAAGAGACGCAACTGCCCCATGGTGCGCCCTGCTTCACCACGAACGCGGGGTTCGGGGAGTCCGGTTTCGGCGGGCATGCGTTCGACGAGATCCTCGACTACGCCCGCAATGTTGTCCGCGATCGCCCGCAGGAACGCGGCTTTTTCAGCGCCACTCTTCGTGCGGTATATCTCGAATGCCTTCTGTGCCTGTGCCGCGATGGCTCCAATAGCAGACGGATCGATGCAGACATAGGCGGGTTTCAACGATTCCCCGGTGGCCGGGTTGATTCCATTAAAAGTCTCGCCGCTGTCCTGCAAGCTGACGTTGGCAACAATTGAGCGTCCAGTAAGTTCAGTGTTCATATTTCCTAAAATCGGCCGGGAGTATTGGTCCGTCCCGAAATTCACGCAAGCGCGATGGAATTGCTGAACTGGTTGAGGTAGGCATTGAGGACTTCCCCATGCGCTCCGATCCCATGCTCATTCATCCAGATCTTGCAGTCGGATCTCTTTCAGTTCGATTTTCATTGGCGGGCCGGAGTGGAGTTGGAAGGCGATGAGCCCCCGCTGGGCGGCTCGCAAATCGTCATCGATCACATCAATGGCGAGGTGTCCGTTGAGCCAGTGTCGTAGTCGCGGACCTTCTGCGCGAATGGTCAGTTCGTTCCAACCCTTGGGATCGAGGCTGGCGTTGATCGCTTTTTGATCGCCGGTAGTTCCTGTTGTTTTGCGAATGTTTTTATCCAGGAGATGAACCTTCTGGCCAATGCCGGCGAGGTGTCCGCCCCGCCCATTCTTCATTTCCTCAAGCACGGCGGTGGTGCCACTTCTACTTGGCTGGATGTTGTATTGATAGCCGCCCACCTCGTGGTCGCCCAGATCCCAGCTCCGGTACTGAACGCCTGAATTGCCGCGCCGACCTGCGATCATGAACCGAAGCCGCAGTTCGAAGTTTTCCGGTTTCCCCCCGCGCCAGATCAGGTAGCTGTGATGTTTCAGTGGGTGTTCGGCCGTTGTCTCCCCTACAATCGATCCGTTCTCTACGCGCCACAGATTCGTGGCGCCGTCCCAATCGGAAAGGTCACTGCCGCTGAAGAGTTTTCGCGAGCTTTCGGCTGCTCGAGTGCCTGCAATCATAGTGCAGAGAAGGGAGAAAACGATCACTGCGGCACGCGCGCGACTCAGGGAGAATGTTGCCATTGAAGGAGAAGTGGTGGCTGGACCCAGAATCGAACTGGGGACACGCGGATTTTCAATCCGCTGCTCTACCAACTGAGCTATCCAGCCCGCCACAAGGCCGCGAAATGTAAGGATAAGAATTGTAGGGGGCAAGGTATTTCAGACCTGGAATCGAGTTTTTCTTGGAGTACAGAATTTGGTGCCGATTTGGTTTCAATTGCGGGCTCAATCTTTGCGGCCGAGCAGCCACCACGTAGGCATGGTTCCTTTGCCTTTCACTTCGATGGAATCGCGCGCTTCGAGCTGAAATGAGTCCTTGAGCTGCTCGTAGCCGTGCTGGCTGACCTGGATGCGTCCGGGGGCGCCGAGAGATTCCATGCGACTTGCCGTGTTTACGGTATTGCCCCACAGATCGTAGCTGAATTTGTCTTGGCCAATGACTCCGGCGATCACTGGCCCGGTGTCGATGCCGATGCGGAGTTCGAGTGGCAGTCCGTTTTGGGCAACGATTTCGCCCAGTTTCGCAATCATGTCCAGCGCGAGATCCGCGATCGCTTCCGCGTGGTCAGGGCGGAAATTGGGTACGCCGCCGACGGCCATGTAGGCGGCGCCGATGGTTTTGATTTTCTCCAGCTGCCGGTGCTTTGCGAGTTGATCGAATGCCGCGAAGATCTGATCGAGGGTGCTGACAATTTCCAATGCGGAGAGTTCCTGGCAGAGTGGGGTGAAGCCTGCGAGATCGGCAAACAAGACGGTCGCTTCGCTGAGGGAATCAACGATGGATTTCTCACCGTCTTTGAGCCTTACGGCGATGGAGGCGGGCAGGAGATTCAGCAGGAGGGACTCGGATTTTTCATGCGCGGTCTGCAGTTCCGCGAGGATCGCCCGCTCTTTGTCTCGCAGCTGTTTCTTTTCCAGCACCGCATCGATGCGGACTTTCAACAGGACGGGGTCGCAGGGTTTTGGAAGGTAATCTTCCGCTCCCAGCGAGATGCAACGGATGACGTCATTCAGTCGGTCGGACACCGAGATCATGATCACGGGGAGGTCTTTGAGGAAGGTGTCGCTTTTGATGCGCTCAAGGACTTCATCTCCATGCATGCCGGGTATGATGACGTTCAGTAACAGCAGGTCGAACTTGCCGGTTTTCAAGCTGTCCAAGGCCTCCTCTCCGGTGTTCGCAGTTTCCACGGTGTGACCGTGTCGTTGCAGTCTGCATGCCAGCACATCCCGGTTTTCGCGGTCATCATCGACCACCAGCAGGCGACCTTGGAACCGGTGTTCGCTGGCGATTGCCTTGGCGATGAAAATGGTGTCGGCGGGGCTGTCTGGATCTGCGTTGGACTCCTCGTAGCGCCGAAAGCGTTTGGTGGAGTGAATCTCGTCCCGGGGAAGCAGCAGCCGTTCCGCAGTCTCAAACCAGGTCTGCGCGGCCTTGGCAATTCGGGCTATGTCCGCTTCCCAACCGGGTTGCCCGGCCTCGGTGGCTTCCTCGAGCAGGATTTGCGCGTAGCCCATGATGTGATTGATCGGTACGCGGCTTACCGAGAACATGTCCGCGAGGGCTTCAGCGGTCACGTCGCCGGCTTGGCACAGCCGGTCGGTGATGAGGTCGATGAGTTGTCGTCCGCCGGTCTGAATCTTGTTCAGATCGCGAACCATGTTCTGCCGACCCGCAGCCTCGACGTCTTCGGCCAGCATCTCGCTGTAACCGAGTATGTGGTTGATCGGCGTGCGGAGATCGTGCCGCATCTTCGATAGGGCTGTCTCAGAAACCGGTTCGTTTGCGCCCGTGGTCATGATTGCCGGGGGAGGGGCAGGAAAGCGCTGATTTTTTCGAGCAGACGGTTCAGATCCACCGGCTTGGTGTCGAAGTCATCACAGCCGGCGGTGCGGGCGCGGGCTTCGTCCTCGGGCATGGCGTGGGCGGTGAGTGCGATCACCGGAATGGGTGAGGTGGTGGGTGCGTCTTTGATCTGCCGGGTGCATTCGTAGCCGTCCATCAGGGGCAGGCCCATGTCCATGATAATCAGATCGGGGTTGGCTTCTTCGGCACGGGCCAATCCTTCCACGCCATCGACCGCAGTCACGATTTCAAAGCCTCGTCGGGCCAGTCGGCGGCTTAGTATCTCGAGATTCATTTCATTGTCTTCGACAATAAGGATGCGGGCCATGGCGAGAGTTCAATGCGGGCGGTTGGTCTGCTTTGCCCGGTCACTTGGTGGGCATGGCTGGGGCTCTGTAAGCTTCGCCATCATACCGGCGAGTTTATCGAGCCATTGATTGGACTGGTTCGTGGTCACTATTTCGATTGCCCGGCCTTTGAGCCGCGACAAGTCACGATCTTCAAGGTCTTTTGTCGTGATGACCACGATGGGGATATCCGGGATGTCAGACGGTTCGTTGACCTGATCAAGGAACTGGAAGCCATCCATTTCCGGCATCATCAAATCGAGCAATACCAGGTTGAAGTCATTCTTCTTCAGCTTGTCGATGCCGATTCGTCCGTTCTCCGCGGTAGTGACGCGAAATCCGTGTTTGGAAATGGCGCGACGGAGTGTGTCTCGGACGGCCTCGTCGTCTTCGATGACGAGGATGGAGGCGGATTCAGATTCGCCGCAGTATTTGTGAATCGTCGCGATGAGTTTTTCGCTTTGCACGGGTTTGACGAGGAAATCCGCGGCCTCCAAGGCCATGCCCGCATCGTCTTCCTCAAGCATCGACACGATGACGACAGGGATTGCCGCGAGCTGCGGAATGTTCTTTGCAGCCCGAATGAACTCCCATCCGCTCATGCCGGGCATGAAGACATCCAGAGTAATGACATCAGGCCGGATTTCTTGGGCGAGGCGGAGCCCGTCGGTGCCGCTTTCGGCTCCCCACGTGCGATAGCCTTCCTTCGTGAGCTGACGGATCAGGAGCTCACGGGCGGATGCATCGTCGTCGATCACCAGCACCTTGGGCAGGCCGGTCCGGACGGGTGGGGCGATACTAATGACGGGCGTTGCGGGTTCGGAGAGGCGCACCGTTCTGATCTCAGGACTGATTTCAGATTTTACCATCACGGAGGAGATGGTTTCGACGACCTGCGCAATGCGCGCGGTGAAGATCGAGCCCATGCCTTTCTGGCTCTTGGCTGTGAGTCCGCCGCCCATCATCTCGCAGAGCTTCCGACTGATGGGCAGGCCGAGGCCGGTGCCGCCGATTTCTCGGACGATGGGACTCTTGGCCTGCGCGAATACCTCGAACACCTGCTCACATTGCTCCGGGGTCATGCCGATGCCGGTATCCCGCACTTTCAGGTCCACAACTTCGTTTCCATTGGTGGTGGAGTCGGTTCTGACGCTGAGTGAAACCGTGCCGTTTTTGGTGAACTTGCAGGCGTTGCTCAACAGATTGTTGAGGACCTGGCGCACCTTCGTTTTGTCGGCATGAATGATGTATTTGAGGTGGAGGCATTCCACGTCGAGCGTGTTCCCGTTCTGGGTGGCCAGAGGCTCGATATCCTCTCCGACCTCCCGGATCAACGTGATGAGGTCGAAGTCTTCAACCGAAAGCGTCATCCGGCCCGCCTCAATCTTGGAGAGGTCCAAGATGTCGTTGATGAGGGTGAGCAGGAGTTTGCCTGAGCGGTTGATTTTGATCACGTCGCTGGCCAGATCGTCGCGGCCTTCCGCGGTGAGATCTTCCTCCAGCATTTCGCTATAGCCGATCACCGCGTTGAGTGGGGTTCGCAGTTCGTGGCTCATGTTTGCGAGGAAGGTGCTTTTTGCACGATTGGCGCTCTCTGCCTTCTCCTTGGCCAGTTGCAGTTCGTGGTTGGCGCGGCCGTGTTCGGCGGTTCGAATTGCGACCTGCGCCTCGAGGGATTGTTGATGCTTTCGCAGTTCGTTCTCCCGCTGTTGGATCTGGTCCAGCATGTCGTTGAAACCATCAACGAGTTGCCCCAGTTCGTCGGCTCCCCCAGATTCGGCCCGGACGCGATAGTTCCGCTCGCGGGCAACGATGCGGGCGGTGTTGAGGAGTTCCAGGATCGGATCCGCGATAAGTCGTTCTATCTCCCGGCCGAACAGGAATGCCAGGATTGATACGATCAAGATGCCCGCGCCGACGCCGGACAGAAGTTCCCCGCTGAAGCGGGTCTGCCGTTTGGTGTCCGCCCGCAGATAGAGTCTGGCGAGCAGGTCGCCCGTTTCTCCGTGGCGGATGGGGGACACCAGTTCAAGTGTGGCGGGTTTGAATCCCAGGGGCAGATTCGGATCCAAGTCTTTGGGGATCGGGATCCATGGATACCCGACGGAACCGTTCTGTGCTTCCGTGAACTCCGGGACCGACCGCCGCCCGTCCTTGGAACTGCGAACGACGGTCAGCAGGTTTGTCCCGCTGCCATGGAAGAGCGCGGCCGCGACGAGGTTGGTATTCTCGACGAGCGCCCCGAAGATGTCGTTGAACTCCTGGGGGGCAGTGATATCAAATGAGTTTAGCGGGTATTGCAGTTCGTAGCTGAGCACCTGCGCCAGGGCCTCGAGTTCTCTTTTGTTTTCCTTACGGGATTGTTTCAACGCCCAGAAGGAGAAGGCCAGCCCGACGAACACCAACGCGAACACACTGGTCGTCACGATCATCAGGCGCAGTTTTGCCCTGATTGAGAGGTTTCGCAGCAGGTTCATGTGATGTGCATGGTAGAAACTCCCCGGAAGTGGATTCAGTCGTCTTCAAAGAGGGTGCGACGGGTGCGGTAGCCGATTTTGATCCCCGAGTTTTGGAGGTTCGCCACATTCAGATAAGCCGCTCGCTTCGCAGCTACAAGTCGAACGATGCCACCAATATTTTGGAATCCATCCGCGCTGCTGATGGTTAGAATGCCTCGATAGGCCGGCTTGCGCAGCACCTCCGCCGCGGCCCTGAAACAGCAGGGGCGGACCATCAGCGCGTGGACCTGCCTGACATCTTCGATTCGATCGATCAATCATACTTCCACCGGTGCTCCGGATACTCGGATCGTCCGAAATTCGGCGGTGAGCAGCTTGGAAAATTCAGTCCATTGCGCCTTCTGATTGCCGTTCAGGTTAAGGAGGCCGAGGATGAACTTTTTTCCGACTGCAGGTCGCTTCTGTCTGGGCCACACGCTGTCGCTGACCAACTGTCGTGCCACCCGTGCGCGCCATGCATCCGGTGAGAATGGTATTGCTGAGATCCTCGCTCCGGCGGGCGGAACAATCCCGCCGTAGAGGACGAAGGCCAGTAGTAATCCAACTATCCACTGTGAATATTTTAATGGTTTCCCAGACATCCCAGATTGGGG
The DNA here is from genome assembly GCA_047608975.1 of Limisphaerales bacterium. Classification (GTDB taxonomy): domain Bacteria; phylum Verrucomicrobiota; class Verrucomicrobiia; order Limisphaerales; family JAYPXF01. Next base: position 83,157 of record JBLFYM010000002.1, read on the forward strand.
TGAGTTATCTCGCTCCCAATTATTTCCTTCTAGCTCCAACCGTGCTCCGGCTCAAGCTTTCATTTTCTGCTGCCCGAAAAAGTCGGGTTTTAGCTGGGGATTCTCCATACCAGAACCCCCTGAAACGGCGTTGTCGGTCCAAATCAGCAAAATCACGCTTGGTCAGGCCCGGCTGGGTTCTGGCTCGGGGCATTGATGGTGGGAGAGTCGGTTCCTCCAATCAGACTTACCAAGGTCCAGCCGGAACTCGGCGTCGGGGGATGATCCTCGGAAAAGACCCGGAGCTCTCCTTTTGGATTTACGAGGAACAGGGGCCAGGCATCAGCACCATGATGGGTCTGGAAATCTGCGAAGGTGAATTCCTCTGTCAGAAGTGTCTTGCGCACTTCGCCACCCAAGTCCAGCCGTTGGTGCAGGCGGCCGTAGGTTGCTTCGGAGGAAAAAAGGGTTCGGCCACGCTGACTGGGCTCGAATCGATCAACGGCCTGTCCGGCTCGCTTGTCCGGTGCCAACAGAAAAATGCCGGGCCGGCCGAACACTTCCTTGAACTGCACTGTCGCGAGTGAATTCACGCTAGAATTTGGAGTCATCGCCAACAGACGACCAATACCTGATAGGTCGAGATGATCGAGCGTGTGCTCGGATAGGACACTGCCGTAATGGGTTGGCAGGCCCTCCATGCGGGCGGCCATCAGATTCTGCCGGTTGGTGTCTACGAGCAGGACTGAAATCCCTTCTTCGTGCAACGCCTTGCCGATCAGTCTCACCATTCGATGCGCGCCACCGAAGAGCACGCCTTGGGGATTGGGGGAGCAGACACCCAGCGCCCGTGCGACCGGCACAGCGGTGAGTCCGTAGGCGGCGACGGTGCCGATGATCAGGAAGAATGTGATCGGGATGAGTTCGGCGGCGCGGGGCACATTGGCCAGCTCCAGACGCACGGCGAAGATCGAAGCCACCGCCGCCGCGACGATTCCGCGGGGGGCCATCCAAGAAATGAAACATCGTTCCTTGAAAGTCAGCTTTGATCCGGCGGAAGAAATCGCGACACACAGCGGACGCACGACGAACATCATGATGGCCAGCAGCAGAAATGCACCACCAACGGGCAGGCTTTTCAAATCCTCAATCCGAATTCTCGCCGCGAGCAGAATGAACAGCATCGAAATCAGGAGGACCCGCAGGTTCTCCTTGAATTCGAGTATGCCGCTGACATCGGCGTTCTTCTGGTTGGCCAGCCAGATTCCCATGATCGTCACGGCCAGGAGTCCGCTCTCATGCTGATACGCGTTTGAAACTGTGAACAGGGCGACCACCGTCATCAGCGTCAGCGCGCTCTGGAGGAAGTCAGGCACCCAGTAGCGCTTGAACACCTGTCGTAGAAACTCCCCGCCCGCCACGCCGAGCAAGCCTCCCACCAGCAACGTCATCGCAAATCCTTTGAGCGCGATCCCGGAAAAGCCGCTGATTCCCTGACCGGCAATAACGGCTTCGAAGACCAGCAGCGCCAATACTGCGCCGACCGGATCGATCACGATGCCCTCCCATTTGAGAATCGAGGAGACCTGCTTCGTCGGTTGAACGAGCCGGAGCAGGGGACCGATCACCGTGGGGCCGGTAACGACCACGATTGCGCCGAAGACCGCAGACAAACCAATACTCCAGCCGAGCGCGTAATTTGCCGCCGCCGAGGCCAATATCCAGGTGACCAGGGCACCGATGGTCACCAGGTTACGGACGACCTTCCCGATATCCTTCAGTTCGTGAAACTTCAGGGTGAGCCCACCTTCAAACATGATCAGCGAAACCGCGACCGACACGAACGGCATGAGCAGATCGCCCAACATCTTGTCGGGATCGATCAGGCCACCGATGGGCCCGGCACAGAACCCGACGATGAGGAGGAGAAGAATCGAAGGCAGGTGAAGGCGCCAGGCCACCCATTGGCTACCCACGCCGAGGACAGCCAACCAGGCCAGACTTCGTAATAATTCGTCGCTCATTGGCGGGCGGAGTGTTGGTGGATTCGGTTTGGGAATCAAGCCGGAGCTGGTCTCCGACCGGATCTCCCGTCGAATACGGATTTCTTGGTGGGACTCGCGGGCTTTGCTATCGTTCGCGCGGCTGGTGAAATATGAGCGACTCCGCAAAAATTCGCATTGGTGTGCTGGGTTCCCAAACGGGGACCAACTTTGCCGCCATCGCCGATGGATGTGCCAGCGGCACGGTCGCCGCAGAAGTCGCCCTGGTCCTGACCGACGTCGAGGATTCCGGAATCCGCGCCTTGGCACAGCAGCGGGGAGTTGCGGAGCAATTCATTGCGCCCGGGAAATTTCGCACCAAACTCGATGACGAAGCCGAGGCGGCTTACGTTGCCGCGCTGCAGAATGCGCGAGTGGATTGGGTCGTGCTCGCCGGATTCATGCGGGTGTTGAAGGGGAAGTTCCTCAAGGCGTTCCAAAACCGCGTCGTCAATATTCATCCATCGCTCCTGCCGTCATTCCCCGGTCTTCGCGCTTGGGAGCAGGCTTGGGAATACGGTGTGAAAGTGAGCGGATGCACAGTTCACCTTGTTGATCAGGGCGTGGATACGGGGCCGATCCTGGGGCAACGGACCGTGGCAATTCTTGACGACGATACTCCGGATACCCTGCAGGAACGCATTCGCGTGGAAGAACGCATTCTCTACCCGGAAATCATTCATGCGATTGCCAGCGACCGGATTCGCGTGCAGGGCCGTCGCGCCCTCAGTGTGGAACAACCCGGATTGGGGCGCTCGCATTCGGTGATAGCGGGCCAACTCCTTGCGAGAGAATCGGCAGAATCTGCTTGAAAAACATGGGCAAACGACTTTCCCTCGCCGGCCCGGTAAATGCGGATGAAGAAAAAACAAAAAGCAAAAGCGCCATCAAACAAGCTCCGACTAGGGTTGCCCAAGGGCAGTCTGCAGGACGCAGCCTTGGAGAAAATGGCGCGCGCAGGCTACAAGATCAAAGCCACCTCCCGTTCGTATGTGCCGTATGTGGATGACGAAGAGCTGGAGATTCGATTGATCCGCGCCCAAGAGATCAGCCGCTACGTCGAGCAGGGTTATCTTGATGCCGGGATCACCGGCCACGATTGGGTGATGGAGAATGGATCCAAGGTTCTGGAGATCGGCGAATTTCTTTTTGCGAAAACCACCCGTCGTCCAACTTCCTGGGTTCTGGCAGTTCCTGAAGAATCGAAAATTCGCTCGGTGAAGGATCTCGAGGGCAAGCGCATCGCCACCGAGGTCGTCAATTTGACCAAGAAGTGGTTGCGTAAGCACGGCGTGAAAGCCGAAGTCGAATTCTCTTGGGGCGCTACTGAGGTGAAGGCCCGCGAACTGGTGGATGCGATTGTGGAAGTGACCGAGACCGGATCCTCGCTCCGCGCCAATAATCTGCGAATAGTCGAGACGCTGCTCACCTCAACGCCGCGCATGATCGCCAACAAGGCGAGTTGGGAAGACGGCTGGAAGCGCGAAAAGATTGAAACGATTTCGATGCTCCTGCGCGGAGCGATTGATGCTGAAACCAAGGTGGGACTGAAGATGAACATCCAGGAGGCCAACCTTGAACACCTGCTGAAGTCACTTCCGGCGCTGAAAAATCCCACCATCTCAAAACTAAGCCTGGATGGCTGGGTGGCCGTGGAAACCATTATCGATGAACACGTCGTGCGGGAGATCATCCCCATCCTTAAGAATTCCGGCGCCGAAGGAATTATAGAATATCCATTGAACAAAGTTGTTTATTAGGTAAACTTCACGCTCTTTCGCACAGAAAGCGCTATTTTTAACACAAACACAGAAAAGCAGAACCAGCATGGGATCCCTGAAGAAACGCCGTAAGACGAAGATCAACAAACACAAACGTCGCAAGAAATCGCGCTCCAATCGCCATAAAAAGCGTACTTGGCAGAAGTAGTCTTCGCATATTTTTAAAAGTTGCCTTTGTTCGGCACAGCTTCATCTTTGAGGCTGTGCCGTACCTGTTTAACCGTCATATTTCCGTGAATTTTGTCCGGTTCCGCACCATTGGACTCGTTCTCCTGACTTTGGGAGTCGCCGCCGGCGAATCAGCATTCGCTGCCTCGATCCGCAGTAAACCGCTCTCCACGGCCAAATCCAGCGAGGTTTCCGAGCGCGACCGCAAGGCCGCCCGGGAACGCTTTGATGATCGGGTGGAAGCATTGGCGCGATTCGCCACCGGTCATTCCTTTGAGCTGAATGGCAAACGCGACGAGGCGCTGAAGCAGTTTCTCAAGTCAGTCAAAGCAGATCCCAACAATCACGCCCTGACCGCGGATGTGGCCCGGCGACTGTTGGGGAACCGGAAATTCAAGGATGCGATCTCTCTGCTGGAGGGCGCGCTGGAGAAGAAAGAGGGGACAGCGGAGATCTACAGTGTCCTGGCACTTGGCTACCAACAGACGAAGAAGACGGAAAAAGCCGTTGCTGCCTGTGCCAAGAGTCTGGCGAAGAATCCCCGCTCGGTAATTCCATACCGGATCCAGATCCAGATCTACACGGTCGCGAAAGAACCCGCGAAGGCGCTGGCGGTGTTGAAGGACGCCGTTGCCATCGACAAGACCTCCATTCCGTTCCTGGTGGAGATTGCCGATCTGATCAAAGGTGTTTTGGAGAAGAATCCAGACGAGCTCGTCGCCCACCGGCCGATGCTGCTCGAAGTGCTTCAGAAAGCGGTCGCGCGAAAACCGCGCCAACCGGTGCTGCTTCAGCGACTCGCAGAAATCTACTTTTACGCGAAGGATTATTCGGCCAGCGCAAAACTCTATCTTGCGCTCGCAAATCGGTATCCTGACTCCGGTGCGTTTCGCCGTCGTCTCGTCGAGATCTACCTCAAGGGGAACGACAAGAAAGGGGCCGAGATCCAGTTGGAATCCATTTTGCGCGAGCGTCCCACCGACCCGCAGGCGAATCTGATCCTCGGCATCTTGGCGGAGGAGGAGAACGACTACGAAAAGGCGATCGATCATTATCGCAAGACCAAGGATTCCGCGCGCAAAGATCCCCGCGCCTATTTCGATATCGCCCGGCTTAACCTTGCGCTCGGCAAACCGGATGAAACGCTCAAGGTGCTCGACGAAGCCGCGAAACAGTTTCGTGATTCGTTTTCTGCCGAGTTCTATCGTGGGATGGCGCTGGCACAGAAGAAGGATTACGGAAAAGCCCTCGAGTATTACACCAGCGCCGAAATCCTCGGTAAACAGGACGAACCGGGCCGGTTGCGGTATTTTTTCTATTTCCAATACGGTGTTTCGGCGGAGCGGAATCAGGACTTCAGGCAGGCGGAACGGCATTTCCTCAAATGTCTGGAACTGGACCCTGAAAGCGCTGATGCCCTGAACTACCTTGGTTACATGTGGGCTGAGCGCGGTGAAAACCTGCCTCAGGCCAAATCTATGATCGAACGCGCCGTTGCCCAGGAACCTGAGAACGCAGCGTTCTTGGACAGCATGGGTTGGGTGCTTTATGTGATGGGCAAACATCGGGCGAGCCTGCCGTGGCTGCTCAAGGCCATTGAAAACACCGAGGTCGAATCGGAAGAAGATCCCACCCTGTTCGATCACGTGGCGGATGCCTACTTCAAGATCGGGGATTTTCGGAACGCGCGAAAATACTACGGGCTCGCGGTGCAGATCCAGGCCAAGCCGGAGATTATCGACAAGCTCGAAGAGGCCAAGAAACGCCTGAACGACCCAAGTTGAGGCGGCCTCCCGCGTCAGTGACTCATGGCCAGGCAATTCACCAAACACTACACCCGGGACGAGGCACGTGAGCTGTTGCCCGACGTGAGTCGGTGGTTGGAAAGTCTGAATCTCCTGCGTGAGAAAATCGCGACCTACGATCGGCAGAGCGAATCCATGCTGCGTTCCGGAGATGATCTCGGGGGGCACCGGGTAAACGAATGGATCGTCAATACCTCAGAGTTTAAATCGCTGCTTCGTGAATTTGAAGTCCGCGAGATTCAGGTCAAGGACATCGAGCGGGGCCTGATCGACTTCCCCACCATCATGGGGGATAAGGAAGCGTTTCTCTGTTGGGAACGGGGCGAGGAAGACATCGTAAACTGGCACGATCTCGACGCCGGTTTCGGTGGGCGAGAGAAGCTGTAAGGTCTCCCACCGAATGTTCATGACCACATCTGGAAGTCCAGGGTGTTCGGGAGTTCTGGGCCGGAGAATTGCCCGACAGATGGGGGACTCAATCTTTATCGGTGGTGAACTGAATCTGCGGGAACGATGATTTTTCGAACGGACTCTCCTGGCGCGGTTGTGATTCGAAAATTGAGGTAACCGTCCGCTTCAGATCGTCGTTAATCACAACTGAGTACCACGAGATCATGAAAACACTCCTTTCCATCATTTGTGTCGCTGCGATTGCCGCGACGGTTACCGCCCAAGATTCCCTTCCGACTGAGAAGGCGCGCGAGCTCGCCCGTCTGCTCGACAGTCACCGGGGAGACCTTGCGAACCCCCCTTTCAAGTTCGACCCAGATTTGCAGAACGCGCAAGGAATCGCCAAGGACAGCAATGGCATGGTCATCATCCCGCAGAAAGGGCTAAAGCAATCGGACGTTGCAAAGGCCGGTTCCAACATGCTTCCCATCGCCATGCTCTGGTGTCGCAACGTTGCCCCGGTGCAGAAGCGATCCCCCATCGACGTTGAAAAATTCCGCCGGGTGAAGGTGTCCGAGCGCGGGCAGAAGATTGAGGTCTACGCGTTCTTCCTCGGCCTCGCCACCGAGGAAGGCGGACGCCAGGAACTTCGCGTCTACGGTGCCGGAGCCGAACCGCTGCTGCGGTCCCTGATAATGACCATGCCATCACGACAGGATACGCCGATTGAAATGGCGGTGTTTGGAGACGATACCGGAGCGACCCTCATGCTCAGCCTGCTCGGCAAGTACCAGACAGAATTGAACATCTCCATCGCCGGAGAAACCGTTGCTGAAGGCAAGGCGTCGAAGCCCTAAAGAGGTTCTGAACGCAATTTCTCAAGGATCACCGTTGCGCTCAATGATGTGGTCATCTGTGCGATCCAGAAAACGGAATTCTTCTTCATCGCTTTGCCCGCTTCGCGAACGGCGAAACCGGGGGCTTCAAAATGGGAGATTTTTCCGTTTCGCAGCACGAGGGTCACGGCGCCGGCCGTGTGATGCGCCGCGATCTCGGGTTCCATCGCCGGGCGAATGCGTTTGAGTTGCTCAGGACGCCACCCGGCGGTCAGTTGGGCGGCTGACGCGGTGAATAGCGTCGGACAAAGTGCGGCTTTAAAGAGGTCTTTTATGGTGAGTGCGGGGAAGCATAGGACCAATCTTCCCTGCTCGGCAATGGTTCGGGTTGAAGCGGTCGATTCAATCCTGCTCTTGAAGGCATGCCCGTTATAAAAAAAGACCTGAATCGATCCGCAATCGCACGTAATCTTTTCCTGTTGATTTCGTGGATATCCACAATGCGCTGCATAACTGAAATGCTAACTGTAATCTTGGGCCGGTGTTCCTTGGTCCTGCTCATAGGTGCGATACTGGTTCTATCCTGGCCGTCTGAATCAGTCGCCGCAGAAACTCCGATTGTCGAGTTGGTGAACGACTACTGTATCGGTTGTCACGGCTCGGACAAGCAGGCGGGGGATCTGAATCTGGAGAGCATCTTTGAAGATGACATCAGTAGATATTCTGAAATCTGGGAGACGGTGGCCAAACGGCTACAGGCGCGTCAGATGCCGCCTCCGAGTCGTCGGCGTCGGCCGGATGAAAAGGGCTATGAGGCCGCGCTCACGTCATTGGTCGGAGAACTTGATGCCGATGCCGCGGCGACTCCCCGACCGGGACGGGTTGAGACGTTTCGACGGCTGACCCGGACGGAATACCAGAACGCCATCCGCGATCTGCTCGGTGTGGAGATTGAGGTGGCGAACCTGCTGCCGAAGGATGAGGAGAGCCATGGATTTGACAATATTACCGTAGGCACGTTTTCCCCCAGTCTCGTCAGTCGCTACATCACGGCAGCGCAGAAGATTGGTCGACTCGCAGTTGGCACCTCCTCGGCCCGGCCGGGCGGAGCCACATTTCGGGTGCCGGCTGACTTCACTCAGGAGAAACACATTCCCGGGCTCCCAATCGGAACGCGGGGCGGGGCGCTCCTGCCGTATACGTTTCCGCAGGACGGCAATTATGCGATCCAGGTCTTCCTTTCGCGCGACCGCAACGAACATGTGGAGGGACTGAACGGACCTCACGAGATGGAGATCCTGTTGGATCGCGCGTTGGTAAAACGTTTCACCATAAAACCGGCTGGCAAACGCGACCACAGCCAGGTGGATAAACATCTCAAGACCACGACCTTCGTGAAGGCCGGGCCGCGCAATGTGGGGGTGACTTTTCCGCAGAAGTCGCTCTCGTTGATCGAGAACAAGCGTCGACCGTTTGAGGCGAGTTTTAATCTGCACCGTCACCCGCGACGATCTCCCGCCGTTTATCAGGTTTCGATCACGGGGCCCTTCGATTCCCAAGGTGCCAGCCAGACTCCAAGTCGGGATCGAATCTTCATCCGTCAACCGGACGCTGCGGAGGATGAAGAAAGCGCTGCCAGCGAAATCCTGGCGAACCTGATGAAGCGGGCCTACCGCCGGGCCATCTCAAAAGCAGATCTGAAAAAGCCGCTGGAATTCTTCAGATCCGGTTCCGAGGAGGGTGGCTTTGAAACCGGCATCGAAAACGCGCTGGAATCGATTCTTGTGAATCCGGCATTTCTGTTCCGGGTTGAGAAGGAGCCCCGCAACACACCGGCGGGAGGTGCCTATCGCATCAGCGATCTCGAATTGGCGAGTCGGCTTTCGTTCTTTATCTGGAGCAGTCTCCCGGACGAACAGTTGTTGGACTTGGCCATCGCCGGGAAGTTGGGCAATCCCGCCGTGCTCGAAACCCAGGTTCGGCGGATGTTGTCTGACCAACGTTCAAACAGTCTGGTTGAAAACTTTGCCGGGCAATGGCTGCACCTGCGCAATCTGGATTCAGTGACGCCCGATCTTCGCCTCTTCCCAGACTTTGATGACAACCTCCGACAGTCTTTCCGCCAGGAGACTGAAATGTTCGTCGGAAGTATTCTGCGCGAAGATCGCCGCGTTACTGATCTGCTGAAAGCCGACTACACCTTCCTGAACGAACGATTGGCCCATCACTACGATATTCCGAATGTGTTTGGCAGCCGCTTCCGGCGCGTGACTCTCGATCCGAAGCACAATCGCGGTGGGCTGCTCCGACAGGGAAGTATCCTGACCGTCACCTCATATGCGACGCGCACATCGCCGGTCATTCGCGGAAACTGGGTGCTTGAGAACATCCTTGGCACACCCGCGCCACCGCCCCCGGCGGACGTCCCGGCGCTGGAAGAGAACAAGGTGGACGCCAACCTTTCCATGCGCGATCGCCTGGCGGTCCACCGGGCCAATCCCGCCTGTGCGAGCTGTCATGACAAGATGGATCCGGTTGGTTTTGCGTTGGAGAATTTCGATGCCGTCGGTCGGTGGCGGGAGTTCGAAAACGGTGCGCCGATCGATGTCTCCGGTGGTCTTCCCGACGGCAATGTGTTCGTTGGGATTGAAAAACTGGAGAATGGCCTGCTCAAGCGCCCGGAATTGTTTGTGCGCACGTTGACGGAAAAGCTCCTGACCTTTGCCCTCGGTCGCGGGGTCGAATCCTTTGATGGACCTGCGATTCGGCAGATTGTCAAAGCCGCTGAGGCTGACGATTTTCGTTTCTCATCAGTCATTCTTGGGATAACAAAAAGTGTCCCGTTTCAAATGCGAACCCGGACATCAGGCGATCGAGTCACCGTCCAATTGAAACAGAACTAACGCCATGAACTTTCTTACCAAAAAATCGATCCCGCGTCGCACCCTGCTGAAAGGCGTCGGGGCCTCGCTGGCACTGCCACTTTTGGATGCCATGATTCCGGCGGCCACGGCGGCGGTGAAGACGTCGGCCAACAACCTGCGTCGATTGGGCTATGTCTTCATGCCGATGGGGTGCGACCAGTCCCGCTGGACGCCGAAGAGCGAGGATACTCTCGATCAGCTATCGCCAATCCTCGAATCCCTGAAGCCGGTGAAAGACAAGCTGAACGTCTTCACCAACATGGAACTGCGATCCGCCTACCCGGGTTCCCACGCGACTTCCAATTCGTCGTTCCTGAGCGCGGCCAAGGCCAAGGTCACCGAGAGCACTGATTACTACCTTGGAACCACGGCTGATCAGGTCGCGGCCAAACAGATTGGTCAGCAGACCCAGTTGCCTTCGCTGGAACTGGCGATGGATCTCCTGCAAACCGTCGGCCAATGCGACAACGGCTACGCCTGCGTCTATCAGAACAATTTGTCGTGGTCCTCACCCACCACGCCACTCCCCGCTGAGGCCCATCCCCGGCTCGTCTTCGAAAACCTGTTTGGCGAAGGTGGCACTCCGCAGGAACGCCGCTCCGCACTTCGGAAGCGGGCGAGTCTGTTGGATTCGATTACCGAAGAGATGAAGCGTTTGCAGCGTGGCCTAGATGCGGGAGATCGCGCCAAGGTTTCCGAATATCTCGATTCGATCCGCGAAGTGGAGCGGCGCATCGAGCAAGCGGAAGCCGATACGAAGGACAAACCGCTGCCCGATCTCGATCGGCCGCTGGGCGTACCGGCCGCGTATGCCGATCACGCCCGCCTGATGTTTGATCTGCAACTGTTGGCTTATCAGGGCGACATCACGCGCGTGACCACCTTCCAGATTGCGCGGGAAACCAGCAATCGCTCCTATCCCGAGATCGGTGTCTCGGATCCGCATCACCCGCTTTCCCACCACGGCGACAATCCCGTCAAGATCGCGCGGATGGCCAAGATCAACACCTTCCATGTCTCCCTCTTCGCCGAATATTTGGAGAAGCTGCAGAATACCAAGGAAGGCAATGGATCTCTCTTGGACAACGTGCTGCTGATGTATGGCAGCGGCATTGGGAATCCGAACGTCCACGACCACACGAACCTGCCCATCATCGTGGCAGGTGGTGCCGGCGGTGGCATGAAAGGCAATCGTCACATCCGCTACGACAATCCGACCCCGCTTGCCAATCTCCACCTCACGCTGTTGGACAAGGTCGGGGTGAAGATCGATTCATTCGGGGACAGCACCGGTAAAATTGGCGGGCTGTTCGATACCTTGTCGATCTAGCAGAATTCTTTTGGAAATCGCGTGCACTACCTCTATGGGCGTCGTAAACACCGTATCGGAAGCTGACATCCTAAATGCATATTAGATCGCGGAAACATCAGGGTCCGACTGAACCCGAAAACCTCGGCTAGCGCCTGATCATGCGGGAATTTCTTCGGATATGTTCGATACTGTTGGTGATTGGTCTTTGTTGGTCGCTTTACCACGAGTTTACCGAGAACGATCCCATCGACTTCTTTCGGGCTCATCCCAGTCAATTATTCGTTGTGGCGATCGTGGCGGTCCTCATCGGCTTGGCAGTTCCTGCTGTTGCCAGAGTTCGACGGCACATCTTGTTTCGTTTGGCCCTTATCACTTTCGTGATCGCGTCAGCATATGTCTCGTGGAGTGCGATTCAGATCTGGAGCTTTCACTTTGAGTGGATGGTTCCCGTAGATAGCCCGCTCTACGTCGAGCTTCCCATCGAGTTCACCTTGGGTGCGGTGTTTACGACAGTTTTTGCTATTGTATTATGGGGCGTTACATTCTGTTTTCTTCGTGGTTCCAGGTGGCTGCCATCTGGTGCAAAGTCAGTGGAGGGAACCTGCACCCCGTCCTTAAATCCATGATCTCCCACCGATCTACACCAACTCTTCCAATCGAATAGATGCGTCCTGTTTGGCTCATGCGTAAACATTTCTTAGTGCTAGCCCTGGTGTCCTTATTTCCGATCACTGCGCAACTCCGAGGTGGCAACGCGGCCCTTGCTGATGCTGTCGAGGCGCGGGATTCGACCCGGGTCGCAAAATTCCTTGCTGACCGACCAAAGGTAAACGCCCCCCAGGTAGATGGCATGTCTGCCCTGCACTGGGCGGCTTATCATGACGATGCGAATCTGGGACAACGACTTCTCAAACTCGGGGCGAATGCTTCCGCGAAGAACCGTTATGGCATCACTCCGCTCTACCTCGCCTGCGTAAATGGAAACGCAGATCTTGTGGGCGCGTTGCTGGAATCAGGTGCCGATTCCAACGCCAAGATCGACGGCGGCGAAACCGCGTTGATGACCGCCGCCCGTACCGGAAAGGTAGGGGCAGTTGCCGCGCTTCTCGACGCAGGTGCAAAGGTTGATGCCAAAGAACGCAGAGAGCAGACGGCGATCATGTGGGCAGCGGCGGAAGGACATGTCGAAGTCGTGGATGCCCTGCTTTCGGCCGGGGCGGATTTTGAAACGCCTTTGGCTAAATCTGGCTTCACACCGTTTTTCTTCGCGGTGAGAGAAGGGGAGACGGAAGTGGTCAGGTTGCTGCTCAAAGCCGGGGCCGACGTCAAGGGCGTGATGCGCCCGAAGAATTCCAGAGGCAAGGCTCCCAAGAATGGAACGAGTCCTCTGCTGCTCGCGGTTGAAAATGGACACTACGATCTCGCAGTTGAGTTGCTTGAATCCGGTGCTGATCCGAATGACTCCCGCAGTGGCTATACCATTCTTCATTCGCTCACCTGGATTCGGAAACCCGACATCGGCGAATCCGCCAACGGGGATCCCAAGCCGGAAGGATCGGGGCGACGCACCAGTAAGCAGTTCATTCGGGAACTCGTGAGCTACGGTGCCGACGTCAATTTGCGACTCACCCGTGGGCGTAAAGCGGGTGGTGCCCGGTTCAGTGAGATCGGTGCCACGCCCTTCTTCATGGCTTCAGATCGTGCGGATCTCACCTACATGAAGCTGCTCGTCGAACTGGGCGCCGATCCGATGATTTCGAATTCGGACGGCACAACTCCCTTGATGGTGGCTGCCGGCATTGGAAGCCAGGCCCCGGAGGAGGAAGCCGGTTCGGAAACCGAATGCCTGGCCGCGGTGAAGTATCTGGTTTCACTGGGCGCGGAGATCAACACCGTTGATGCCCGCGGCGAAACCGCCATGCATGGCGCCGCCTACAAGAACCTTCCCTCCATGGCAAAATACCTGAACAGCATTGGTGCCGACATCAAGATCTGGAATACCGCGAACAAAATGAAACGGACGCCGTTGCTGATCGCGCAGGGATACCGACCGGGAAATTTCAAGCCGTCCTTCGCGACCGTGGCGGCCCTCAAGGAAGTCATGTTGGCGAATGGTGTCAAACCACCCGCCGGCCCCAAGCCCTCGCACACCAGGAAATACTAAAGCAGCCTGTTGGAGTTCTCTTCAAATTCCTCTGTCAGATACTTCTTCGTCCTTGGGAATTGCCCGGAGCAGGATCGGAGTTCAGTCTCCCGCGTTCACACATGAAACCACTCTCTCCACTATTCGCTGCGTTGCTGTTGGCCACAGCCATTTTCACCGGAAGCAGTGCCGCTCCCCCTGTCCCACAGACAGCTCAAGAAACGTGGGCGGGTTACGATCCACGGGCGGAGGCGTTGGAGACGGAGATCATTCGTGAATCAGTGGCGGACGGCATCGTATTGCGACACGTCCGCTATGTTGTTGGAACTTTCGGTGGGAAGAAAACCCGGGTTGCCGCGCTCTATGCGTTTCCGGAGCAAGGAGCAAGGCTGCCGGGGATCGTGCAGATTCATGGCGGTGGCCAGCGGGCCCTTCCGTCGACGGTTCAGTTCTGGGCCTCGCACGGCTATGCCGCGATTGCGGTGAACTGGGGGGAACATGTGATTGGAGAAAAAGACGATCCCAACACCGACTGGGCGGGGATTCCGGCCGGCTTTCTCTCTCCGAAGCATCACAACGATGTTTCTCCTGACGAGGGAACGGTCTATGAACAGCCGCATCCGTGGAACAGCAGCTGGCTCCTCTACTCGGCGGCAGCCCGGCGGGCGATCACGTTTCTTGAGCAACAACCGGAAGCCGATGGCGACAACGTTGGCATCACCGGCCATAGCATGGGCGGTCGTCTCACGGTCTTGACGGCGACAGATCCCCGGGTGAAGGCGGCTTCGCCATCCGTTGGCGGGAGCGGTTACCTGTATTCTGATATCCTCGGAATTCCCGGATCTGCGCGGCGCATGAAGGCGGATCGAGCGCTCTACGACGCGACGCTGGACTGTAAGGCGTATTGGCCGCTCATCCGTTGCCCGTTGATGTTCCTCGGGGCAACCGGCGATTTTAATTCGCCCATGGAGAAGGTGGTTCGCGGATTCCGCACATTGCCGGAGGGGAACGGTGCCATGTCTTTCACCCCGCATATGAACCACCGATTCACGGCCGACAACTACGCCGCCCGAATCCGATGGTTTGAGACTCATCTCAGGGGGACGTTCAAGTTCCCGAAGACGGCGACCGCCAGATTGGAACTCAATACTGCAAACGGTGTCCCTCGACTCATCGTTCGTCCGGATCTTTCGGGGCCACACAAACTCAAAGAAGTGCGGATTCTCTACGGTTACGATCGAGAGCCACGAGTGCGCTTCTGGCGAACTGCGAAAACAACCCGTAACGGCGAAACCTTTACCGCCGCTTGTCCGGTGATGGACCTCAACGAACCCCTCTTCGCCTTTGCCAATATCATTTATGATACCGGCGAATCGCTGGTGATGCCGCGTGGTTATGCGGATACGCCGCTGCTCACGGTCTCCAGCGAATACCGGCAGGCCTTCCCCTCGCAACTGGTCGCTGCCGGTGTGAAACCGACTGGCAAGCGTCAACGCCTGATTGAGGACTTTGAACACGGTTGGCGTGACTGGTCACTGGTCGGTGTGGGGCACAGTACTCATTGGAACTACGAGACCCACAAAGTGAACGATCCCGCATTCTGTGGTCCACGTGGAGGATTGCTGGCTCTGGAGATCACGACGAGTGCAACGGACAATACCCTTGCTGTGATCTTGGAAACCGACAAGTGGCGCGGCTACACGGGGCGCAAGGTTCGTCGCTACTGTGCCCTGATAAAACTGCCGGAGGCAGGCTCGCATACACTCAAAGTGCCCGTTGGCAATTTCTTCACAGCAGCGGGTGAAGGCCTCGATACCTACGACTTCGTCACGAGTCTGATACTCACGCCGGGGCAGAAAGAGCTGCCGCAGAAAGTGAAAAAAACGTGGCAGGGAAAAATCCCGACCTTCGACAACATCCGCTGGGTGGGCGGTGAATTTGTCGATCGGCCCCGCACGTATCTGAAGGCGGGCGCGTCCGAGGTTGATGCCGATGCTGCTTTCGCTGAACAGTTCGACCAGGCAGTGCAGCAGTCTGTCGAGCGCGAGTCGCGGGACCGGTGAAAGCCGTTTGGGTGTCGTTTCTGCACGGCTGAATCGCTTGCTCAACGGCCGGGAGTGCCCCGTTTTATGGTTGGCACCGCCCGCGCCCACGCGCCCCAGACCCGGAGGTATTCCGGCGTGAATGTCGAGCCGTCGCCGTTGGCGTCCAGTTGTTCGAATATTGCGTTGGCGACTGATTTGTCCGAAATCCCCGAGAGGAACAAAAACTCACCGCGACTGACCTGCCCATCCCGGTCGACATCGATCTCCGCCATGATGGCTTTGGCCTCGTCGGTGATCCGGCGATTTACGACATATTCATCACGGGAAATGAAACCGTTCGCGTCGGAATCCGAAGCCCGGAAAATCCCGGCGCGGCTTTGGGGATTCAGGTAACGCCCCTTGTCCACATACTCCTCGCGGGACAGTCGTCCGTCGCGGTCGAGATCGATGATGTTGAAATGTTGACCGTAGGCTGCCACCTGCGCCTCGGTTCCGGCATCCCGTCCCTGTGAACCAAGATGCTTCAGAATTGCCGCCGGTGTCAGTTCTGCACTGAGCGTGGGAAGGCTCGTCAGCGGACTGCCCAACAAACAGGCGAGTAGTAGCCACATTGCCGGCCGGTTAGATGCGGCGATTCCGTGAGTTGCTCGGTTCGCTCCCAAGAATGAGAAATTCATGAAAATGATCCTCGGCCCATTCGAACCGGTAGGCAAGGCCCTGTCGGGCACCATCGTAACGGAAAATAGTTTGCAGGATTTGGTGGTGGCGCGCGTGTTGGAGGGAAAGAACACCACAACATGAAATTCTCAAAATCCATCAAGCCCTGCAGTCGCACGTTCGCAGCCCTGATCATTTCCGGACTGCTGTGCTCGGTCGCTTCCGCTGCGAAGCCATCTATCCTCCGCCCTCCTCATGCGCCGGGACATAGCCCCGTCGTGGAAACCGTGAAGATGAGTTTTCCGGATATTGAGTTCGTTCAGGACCCGATGTCCGAAGTTGTCGATTATCTGCGAGAAAACCTGTCTGGTGAAAATGTGAACTTCGTTCTTTCGGATGAAATTGCCGACGTTGAGGTCAACCTTCGGCTGCGGAATGTGTCCTTTGCCCAACTTACCAAGGCGCTCGAGATCTCGTCTGGCGGACGAGTGCAGATCGAAGCGGTGGAGGCCGGGCTTTATCATGTCAGGCCGGGCGAAGTGCGCTACGTTCCACTCAAACCAGTCCTTCGTGTGTTCAACCTTTCCAAATATTTGTCAGGGAAGCCGGACACTGAATCCGCCCGGGCCATTGAAGACCTTATGAGGACGGTTGATTTGGCGTTCGACATGCTGAACGATGCCAAGCGTTCAGCGAACGGCTCCAAGTCAGCAAAGTCGAAAAAGCCCCTGAATTCACAGTTTCATCCCGGCACGAAGCTGATGCTGGTCATCGGTTCTCCTGAAGACGTTGACGTTTTCCACGAAGTGACCAGCCAATTGCTGGAACAGCCGCGAGCCCCATCGCGCGGTTCATACGGCATGGGGATGCGTGGGGGAATGGGCGGACTGGGGGGGATGGATGATGGGAGCGAAGGCGACGGGATGGAAGGCGCTTATGGTGGAGACGCTGGTGGTGGGACATTTCAGCGTCGGTCGTCCGGCAAATCCAAAGCGGGAATGGGTGGCGGAGCCCCGGGCGGATTGTCTCGTCGATCGATTGCCGAGCCTTGAGCCCGGTGGTAGTCTCTATCGAGTGTCCTCACCGATTGCCATCGTGTCGTTCCCGGGCTCAGAGGCAGATTCACTGCCGCACGAAATTCGTGCGGCAATTCCCGTTTCGGACACCGCCGAATTGACGGCGGCCATGGCGAATGGCGACGAGGCCGCCTTTGCCCGTTTCTTCGAACTCTACTTCAACCGCCTCCTCCGCTATCTGCTGGTTGTATCGCGCGGGGATGAGGTTGCCGCCCGCGATGCCCTGCAGGACACGATGACGCGTGTCGCCAAGCATGTGCGACGCTTTGAGGAAGATCAGGTGCTTTGGGATTGGCTCACGGTTTTGGCCCGGAGCGCTGCCCGGGACGCGGGGCGGAAACAGACCCGCTATCGAAACCTGTTGGCCCGTTTCTTCGAAAAACTTCCGCCCGATCTCGCGCCGTCCGGTGATTCCCAATCGGAGGACCTTATGAATTCCGCCTTGGAAGCTGCGCTGGTGGCAATTGGGGAGGAGGATCGGGGCCTGATCGAAGCGAAGTACTTTGAGGGCGCGTCGGTGCGTGAACTTTCCCGTGCCCGACAAGTGACCGAGAAGTCGGTGGAATCGCGACTGCTGCGAATCCGACGCCGACTGCGGGACGAAATGAACAAGCAATTGAGCGATGAAAGATAGATCCAATCGGGACGAACTCTTGGAGGAGATGCTGAACGACGTCGCGTCTCCCGACTTCCGGCAAACGCTGCTCGCCTCAACGGTTCGTGCGGCGAATCACCGCAAGGTCAGGCGAAGGGTCGGAGCACTCGCCTGTTTGTTCGTGCCACTGCTCCTGTTGTTGCAATTGCAGCAAGGGGAGGAGGCATCGCCACGCGCGGTGCTGAACACCTCCGATCGAACGCCAGTAATTCAGCCGGCCGAACCGGATCGGACTTCGCTCAACCCCACCATTATTTCGGACGATGAACTGTTCGCCATGTTTCCGGACTACGCCCTCGCGTTGGTCGGCCGTCCCGGCGAGCAACAGCTGGTGGTCTTGGGCGAGCGATCGGGTGACGGGGTGCAATGAAGCCGGAGGCTTCGCAGCGATGGGCAGGTTGGAGAACATCTGGGGTAGTTTGATTGACTGTTTGCCAGCGATCGTTTTCATGAAAGCGTGTCGATTCTGAAACTGTCGAAAAAGACATTTGCTCTCCTGCTCGTTGTCTTTGTTTTGGGGATGTTGATCGCGCCTGCCGCAGATTCGGCGGAAGCGCGGAGGTTTGTTACCAGCAGCAGACTCCAGCTCGGGACACAGGCCAATCTCACGGCATCGGTGCGTGCTGGAGACGTTGATGGCGACAATGACCTCGACATCGTCGTGGCCAACGGACGCCATTGGTCGCAGCAGAACTTTGTCTTCTTCAACCAGGGTCGCAGTCGATTCAATCTGGCGCGCCCTCTCGGCCTGGACCTTGCGACGTCTTACGCGGCCGAACTTGCAGACCTGGACGGAGATGGCGATCTCGACATCGCGGTCGGTAACGATACCGCGCCCAATGAAATTTTTCTCAACGAGGGTCGCGGACAGTTCAAATTGCATGCCCGCTTTGGGGAAGCCGTGAGCATCCGGAGCCTCACGCTCGCTGATATTGATGGAGACGGCGATGTGGACATCCTCGCCAATGCCCGTGGCCGGCAGAATCTAATCCACCTGAACGATGGTTCCGCCCGGTTCCCGAGTTCGCAGCCATTCGGTAACGCGAACGATTCCACGATCGATGTCGCCATCGCGGATCTGAACGAGGACGGAAATGTTGACCTGATCCTTGCCAACCGCGACGCGCAGCAAAATTGTGTTCTGCTCAACGATGGCCGGAGCGGCTTTCGCGAACGCATTCCCTTTGGAACCGGTCGTGACGAAACCCGGGCCGTCGCCGTTGCCGATCTGGATGGTGATGGTCACCTCGATTGGGTGGTCGGCAACATTGGGCAAAAGAACGCCGTTTACTTCGGTGATGGGAAGGGAGCGGCCCGAGAGTTCGTGGACTTCGGAAGGGCGGACGGACGGACCTACTCACTCGCCATCGCCGACATGGACCAAGATGGCCGAGTCGATATCGTCGTGGGAAACACCGCCCAGGAAAACGCGGTCCACTTCAATCAAGGCGGCGGAAAGAAATTTCGCGAACAACGATTTGGTGATGCGTCAGAGATAACCTACAACCTGGATCTGGGTGACTTCGACGGGAATGGTTCCACCGATATCGTGGTCGCCAATTCTGACGGCCGGAATTCGATCTATCTCAACCTTCCGAAGAGACGCTAGTCAGGAAAAAATATGAAAGTTCTACTCCCAATGTTGCTGAGTTGCCTCTGCTGCACATTTTCCCCAACCGCACGGGCGGCGGCATCCCAGAATTGGCCCACCTTCCGCGGTCCGGGCGCAGCCGGAGTTGCCGCGGGGTATCCGCTGCCAACGAATTGGAATGCCGATCCGGCAGCGGACGAACCCGCGGGTGTACTCTGGCGCACGCCAGTGCCTGGACTCGGACACTCCAGTCCGGTGATTTGGGGTGATCGCTTGTTCCTCTGCACAGCGGTCTCCGAAAATGGAAAAACGCAATTGATGCTGGGTTCTGGTGGCCGCCCGACCGCCGCCGACGAATCCGGCGCTCATCGATGGATGGTTCTTTGCTACAGCAAAACAACCGGCAAAGAACTCTGGCGTCGCACTGCTCGGAAAGGAGCGCCTCGCGCCACCCGCCATGTCAAAGCGACCCAGGCGAACACCAGTGTTTCAGTCGATGGCAAGAACGTCGTCGCCTTCTTCGGTTCCGAAGGACTCTACTGTTATGACCTGGATGGAAATCTCAAGTGGAGCCGTGATCTCGGTGTCGTCAACATCAGCAAATATGGAATCGGTTGGGGCTATGCCAGTTCGCCCGCAGTTTATCAGGACCGTATTGCCCTCGTCTGCGACGATCCTTCGAACCCGTTCGTAATTGTTCTCCGGCTCTCGGATGGCAAGGAACTCTGGCGGGTTTCCCGCAAAGGCATTTCTGATCGCAGTTGGGGAACACCGCTCATCCATAAGGGGCCCAAGAAGACGCAGGTCATCGTCAATGGTTGGCCGTGGGTCATGTCCTACGATCTCGAAACGGGCGCTGTGCTTTGGAAAATCAAAGGCGGCGGAGACAACCCAATCCCAACCCCATTTGTCGCCAACGGTTGGATCTATATCACCAGCGCTCATGGAGCCAAGTCGCCCATCTACGTCGTCCGCCCAGAAGCGCGTGGCGACATTACCCCTTCGGATGAGAAGCAGCCGAACGAGGGCATCGTCTGGAGCGTGCCCCGAGGCGGTTCCTACATGTCCACCCCAGTCGTCCATCGCGACTATATCCACCTCGGAACATCCAGCATCGTGCGCTGTTTCAACGCCCAGACCGGAGAGAACATCTACGCCGAACGCCTCGGCCGTGGAGCCTCCATCATCGCGTCCCTCGTCGCCGGGGACGGAAAGGTGTACTGCACCTCAGAGCACGGCACGGTCTACGTATTGGCCGCTGGTAAGGAATTCAAAATCCTGGCGAAGAATCCCATGGGCGAACC
Source organism: Limisphaerales bacterium (assembly GCA_047608975.1). Lineage (GTDB taxonomy): Bacteria > Verrucomicrobiota > Verrucomicrobiia > Limisphaerales > JAYPXF01. The sequence continues at coordinate 103,865 of JBLFYM010000002.1, forward strand.
CTGCTTCGCCACGCCCGCCATCTCCAAAGGCACCCTCTATTTTCGGACGACAAAGAGCCTGGTCGCGATCCGGTAATGGCTGAGCTCCGGACGAAGCGCCGGGCAATCCGATGTTTCAGATTATCGGAGGGAATCGTTCAGGCGATGGACCGTGCTGATGATGTTTTCCTCGATGCCGGGCGCCCAAGGGCCGGTGTGCGGGATGGCGCGGACATAGCGCATCGCGCGGCCACCCTCGTATCCGCCTTCGCGTAGGACGCGTTCGGAGGGGACGTAGCCGACGAGGTCGTTTGAGTAGCCCGCGACCCAAACTGCCGACCCTTTCAATTCGCGTTTCAGCCGGAGCGAATAGTCGATCACGGTTTCGCCACCGAGCGTGACGAGGGTGATTTGTGAGCCGAGTTTGATTACCTGCACGGGGTAGGAATAGGTGGTGGGCAGGGCTCCGGTTGTGTCGAGATACTCGAGCAGCATTTCGCCGTGTCGGCGCTCGTATTTGTCTTTCGATTTGGCACGCTCTTCCAACTGCTTGCGCGTGGGTGGGGTCGCGTACTTGAGATCGATATAGTTCAGATCGCTTTTCAGGACGGCGTCGACCGTGGTCGGATTAGCGATCAGTCCCGCTTCGACGGCGTTGGCCAAGGCTCGACCATGACGCGATGCCCATACCGGATTCCGCCGGGGATAGGGATTCTGATCGCCGCCGCAGCCCATAACGAACATCGCGACCGTCTCCGGGTTGTCCGCCTCCAGGTATTGCTGAGCCCAGCCGGCGTAATCGCCGGAGAAAGTCATGTAGCTCACCGTTGTGTTGTGACAGGCGTAGCCGAACAAGATGGCGAGCAGTTTCTTCTTTGCGCTTCGAACCTGCAGTACCGGCACCTCATGATCCACGGGTCCGTTGGGGTTGGCTGCATTGATCACCCGGTCAGCGGTGGCGAGGCGTCGGTTCATGGCGAAACCCGCGCGTCCTTTGCTGTAGCGGAGGTCGGCCGGTTCCAGTCGAGAGATTGAATCGCCGATGGTATCGAGCAGTCGACGTTGCAATGAAGACAGATAGTCCTCGACCAATTTCACATACTTCTCTTCCTCGTCATCCGGAACGTTCATGAACGAGGCGCGCGATTTTTGTCCCGGCCGAAAGGGCGGGATCAGACGGATCATAGGGCCACTATGCGTGTGTGAGGCGTTGAGGAACAGTTGGTCCGGTCGGATAGCAAATCGATCTTCAACGGACTTCGCTAATTCGAGCCGGAAGGTTCGCGGAACGCCGATGAGATCGAACGTGATGGTGACCTGTCGGTTTTCAGCTTTGTCCTGAAGCACGAGGACCTTGGCGTAGATCTCGGTCGTCTTCCCTTCACCGGGCGCTTTGCGGGACGAATATCCCCCCATCCACATCGGTTGCTGGGGCGTGATCAGTACCTTGGCGGCTGCGGCCTTCCAATCCGCCGCTGGGGCATGAGTGGACAGGACAAAAACGCACGCGAGGAAAAACGAACGGCAATTCATAATCGGAGATGCTATCCAATGGCGGTGCGGCGAACAGCTGAAATATCGACAATCAAGGAACTGCGGACATGGCGGCGGTGAATACGGCGGAGGCGTCGGGGATCCTCATTCTATTGGGAGCGCCAAATGATCACGAAGGGCGGCTGTCCTCGATCGCCAAGGAGCGGTGTGACCGCGTGGTTCTGGAGCATGCGTCCCGACCCGCGTGGGACATTCTGCCGACGGGCGGATTCGGAAAGCACTTCAATGAAGCCAAGGAACCGCACCATGCATTTTCGACGCGGTATCTGATCGAGCGGGGGATCTCTGCCGAGCGCATTCTGGAGGGCGTCGCGAGCACGAATACGTTTGAAGATGCCCGGCTTGCAGCCGACCGCCTGAGGTCGGATCCGCCCCCCAATGTCATTGTGGTTACCTCCGACTTTCACGTCCCGCGAGCGACGATTCTGTTCCAACGCGTTCTGCCCGATTTGGATCTCCGGTTTGTAGGTTCGAAAACCATCCTCCCAGAAGCTGAGTTGCTTCGGCTTCGAACACATGAGGAAAACGCGATTGAGAGGTTGTCGTCGTGAACAAACTTCTGAAAGCAGTCTTGGTGATCGGTGGAGTCATGCTCGGTGCTGCGGTATTTCTGTTTTGGGCAAAGGCGAATGTCACTGCTCAGAACCGGGAGGCCACGAAGTTTGTCTCGCCGTTTCGGGTTACGCTTCAATCCGTGGACACCCTAGGTTGGGATCATGAAGTGGAGGCACGAGAGGTTTTGCAGTATCTGGGAGAACTCGGCTATTTGGATGCCGGCAAATTTGAGGTGGAGGAACTCCCTGATTTTGGGATCTGGGGATTCTGCCATCCGGCGAGTGGGATCGTGGCGATTTTGTTTGAGGACAAACAGCAGCTGAAGGTCGAGATCGGATACACGCTTATGGATGGAGACATTGAGAGTTTCTCCACCGCTGCCATTCCGGTGCTTGATTTACCACCTTATCTGAACCTCAAACGTTTTGAGATCGATCTCTCAGCCCATCCGGAGAAGGTGAAAGATCTCCATCAGGCCGCCATCGTAGCGCTTGGAGATCGGAAGACTGACGCCTGTACTCTTCAAGGCTTTTCCACCGAGTTCATGGATGCCTGGGCGCGCGAGATGGATTGGCGAATCGAGAACGGTGGAATCAGTGAAATCGAAGCCGAGCGACTCCTCAAACTCGGAGGAATCGATCCGACCCCCGGCCTGATCAGCTGGCTTCGTCGCGGTTGGGAGATGAAGATCGAGGAGTTTAAGCAGGGTCAGTAGAAACCACGAATGAACACGAAGGACGGGACGATGGCTATGAGTCTAAGCGCGTGATTTATCGACTGGAGAGGCGAGCTTGCGAGTCCTTGGCGTTGTACAAGCCATGGTGCTCACGGGATCACTTCTGGGTGCGATTGCCGTAAACTTCATTGCCCACAGACGCCTTCGGACTCGCAAGCTCGCCCCTCCAAATGGCACGTCGCCACCCTTCTGCTGTTCACTGTGGGATGAGCACGATTTCTCTGATCGCCAATTGCAGCCCGGTCGCACTGTGTTGGAGACGGACCGTGGTTTCTTTCTGGGATTTCTCGATTCGAACGTTGCCGAATTTGCGCGCCCGGAAACGATTGAGCGCGCCGGTGGTTTCGAAGGTGCCGTCCGCACTACGGGTTCCGACGGTGAGTTGAAAAGGTTTTCCCTGGTAACCGCGATCCACAGCGGAATTTGCCATGATGTCGTAAATGCCGGCGGGGATTGATTTTACCGTCCAGGAGACTTCGTCGTCCGCGCCGATTCCACTGAGTGATTCGGGGCTGCGGATTTCGGGGCGATTGGCGGTTCCGTTGGCGGCCGTCAGGCGGATTGAGCCGTCGGCCTCGGGTTCGACGTAGTTCGGGCTGCCGAGGCCGGCAACGTAGGCCAGCAGATCAGCCATTTGCTGATGACTGAACGCGGCTTCCATGCCTTCGGGCATCAGCGAAAGTCCGGAACTCCGGAGTGACCTGATGTTTCCGCGGCTAATCGAATGGGGGTTGCCGGCGGCATCCAGTAGATTGATGGCCGCACCGGATTCTTCGCTGAGGATGCCGGTGTATTCTTCGCCATCCCGGGTCGCGACAACGTAGCTAACGAATTTCTCCTCAACGGCGTAATTGGGATCGAGAACCGCCGTCAGCATCGCGGGTTTGGAGCGGTCCGAAAGCGCGGTCAAATCAGGGCCCACCGCGCGGCCAAGATCACCGATCTTATGGCAGACGTTACAGGCAATGGTGAACAGTTCCTGGCCGCGAGTTTGATTGCCGGGAAGCGCCAACGCGGGTTTGAAACTGGCGATCAGCTCCGCGCGGTTTCCTTGGGATGTCGCACCGAAGATTTTATTGGCCAGCGTTTTGATCGACGCCGTGCGGTGAGTCTTGAGTTGAAGACGTTGTGGTGGACTGATGGCACTGGCCAACGAGGGGGTGGACTTTGCGGCTGTCAGGAGCTTGGTGGTCCAATTGGTATTGCGAAGGAGTTTTGCTACCGCTTCCCGTCTGAGAGAAGGGGCCAACCCTGACCAGCGATCGAACACCAACGTGGGCAACAGTGAAGAGCCCGAGGTCGCCAGTGCATTCAGAGCTGCGATTTGAATTTTGGGAGGATGCGCCGGGGTCAGGAATCCGCCCAATTGCTCGGCGTAGTTGAACGGCGAATTTGCGGTCCCCAACAGTTCGATCGCCTTCACCCGCAGACCGGGAGCAGCATCTGATTTCGCAACGCTAAGCTGTCGATCCAGCACGGGACGAATGGCGTTGATCAGATCCTTGGTGGTGGCTTGGTAACTTTGCAGAGACTTTCCCCGTTGGCGAAGGACCTGGAAGAAGAGTTTGAGTCGATCGAGATCGGGCCGCTTTTTAGCCAGGAATATCTGTGCCGCGAAGCTGTCGATCGACTCGGTCTCTGGCGTGGCGAGGGTCGTCCCGAACCAGCCGGCAAACAGGGTGTCCGGCATCCGGGTGTTCGCGCGGGAGAACGAGATGGCGAGGTCATTGACGGGACTCCTGGTCGAACTCAGAACGGCGGCGTTGATGTAGTCGTCATTGTCGGGATGACGGGCCAACGCTGCGAGCGTGCTCGCGGCGCGGGTGGCGTGAGCGGCGGGCAGGGCTCCAAGCGAATAGGCGAGTTGCTGGCGGACTTGCGCGGAAGGGTCTTTCGGCAGTTGCAATTGTGGATCCAGAAGTTCCTGCGGGAATCGTGCGCCCAGGCGAACTGCGGTACGACGGACCTGCCAATCCGAATCCTGAAGCGCTTGCTTCAGCTCGGAGGAATCGAGCGCGGTCATTCCGTCCAGAACGCAGAGCGCGTGTAACCGGGCCAGTGGGTTTAAGCCGCTTTGGATCGTCTTCACCAGGTGGGGAATCGTGGCCTTGTCCTGTTTCCAAACCAGGAGTTGATGGGCGGCGTCCCGTTGCCAGCCGTTGGGTGTGTCGAGTGCGGCCACGAGTTCGGCGGGCACCAGCCGATGGAGTCGCTTGATTTGGCGGGGAGGTTTGGTGGCGGCGGATATCCGGTAGACGCGGCCTTTGTCCGAGCCTTCGCGCGAGTTCAGTTTTCGTTGCCAATCGGCGGGAACCCATTGTGGGTGTTCGATGAGGAAGCGATACATATCGACGACGTAGAGCGCGCCATCGGGTCCGGTGCGAACGGACGTGGGGCGGCACCAATTGTCGGTGGAGGCGAAGAATTCGCGGCCGCTTTCGCCGGCGGGTTGATGACTGGCGAAGGTCGCGCCTTTCGGCTCCACGATCTCGCGGCGGACCAGATTGTGAACGGGTTCGCAGATGAAGGAATTGCCGCGGAAGTCCGAGCCGAGCAATTCATCGCGATAGATGATGAAGCCGCAGGCGGAGGTGAAGCGATTCACCTTGGTGTAGTCGTTCAAACGATTGAGCGTGCGACTTGCCGGGTGGATCGGGCCGGCTGACGGCGGGCTCTGTAGATAGACTTTCGCGGACGGATACCGCACGTGGCGATTGCGCCGCAGGAACTTGTCCTCCAAGGCGTAGTGCCAGCCGGGCCATGAGTTGTTGCTGCCAAACCAGTTCCCCGCGTCGTCGCGGCTGCGGCCGTATTGGGAACGGCCAGCCAAGGTTTCAAGTTCGCCGGTGTCCGGCCGAAAACGGAAATCCATCCCGTTGATATCCACGATCTTGCCGGTCAGATGAGATTTGATCTTTCCGTTGCTGTCGCCGTTCGCGGAATGGACCCAGTTGTCGAGGCCCCACTGCAAACCGTTCACGCGATGTTGTTGATTGCCTTCGACGAATCCGGAAAACAGTTTGGTGACCTTGTCTGCCTTCCCGTCGCCGTTTGTATCACGGGCGAAAAGGATGTCCGGTGCGGCGGTGATCAGCACGCCATCGCGCCAGGGAGCCACGCTGCTGGGGAAATTCAGGCCGTCGAGGAAGAGCGTGGAGTGGTCGTAGATTCCGTCGTTGTTCTGGTCTTCCAAGTGGCGGATGCGCCCACCGGCTGTGCCTTGATCATCAGTGCCATTTGGGTAGTCGGCCATCTCCACGACCCACATCCGGCCATCGGCTCCCCAAGCCACATCGACGGGGTCCATCGTGAGCGGCTCCGCAGCGACCAGTTCGACCTTCATGCCGGCAGGAACCTTGATGGTTTCGAGCGCGGCGGATTTTTTCACCGGCGCGGGCATCTGTCGAAGGGTGTCCGGTGCGTAAAAGCGATGCGGCAATTGGCGAACGACTTCATCCAGAATCAACTCTTCGGTGTCTTTGGAAAGGCGGCGCATCTTGTCGTAGTACCACATCGACCGATCCACTTCGTAGCCGCCTTCGTCGTACAGGCGTCGGGAGGCGATGTAGGAAGGGATGTCGTTTGCGTAGGCGTTCACCCAGAGGCGATCGGCGTCGAAGATCTCCTTCAGTCGATGGCTGTAGTCCACGACGACTTCGCCGGCCAGAAATACCATCGCGAGTTCATCGCCGAAGGTCCAAGTCTGGATGGGGTAGGGGAGGGACTTGCTGATCGCCTTCCCCTCGGCGAGGCGCGCCAATATCTTTTTGGCGTAGTAAGAGAAACTGGAGTTCGAGTCCACGAGGGCTTGCCATTCCGGTGCCTTTGGCATCGGATCGAAGGGGAGGGCAATTCGTTGAAGTTGGGTCTTCGGTGCGGTGCTGATGGTTTTGAGCTGGGTTGTGAGCAGGCGCTCAACTTCGGCGGCGAGAGACTGGGCATGGGGTTCGATGGATTCGAACTCCCCGCGTGCTTTTGGATTTGCGTCCGCGCCGCAACCGATTGCGATCATCGCGTTTGCTCCGGGATGATTGGCTTCGATCAGTTCCGCCGCGCGGCCGGCCCAGTCTCCGTGGATCTGGTTGAACTTTCCGCCCAGGGTGGTGCAATGACAGGCGTAGTTCACCAGCAGTGCGGTCGTTTTTCCGTTCACAGAGATGTGAAGGATTGGAAGTGAATGATCGACGGGACCATCCGGAACCTCGCCGAAGCCCACCCATTTTCCGTTCTTCATCAATCGACGGTTGATGGCGAAATCGACGGAGCCTTTGCCCCAGCGAATTGAGGAGGGTTGACGATTTTCCAACGCCTGGATCGAAACACGCGTCAGTTGATCGACGAGTTGTTCCGCGTATTCGTCGATGACGGCCATCTGATCTTTCGGGATATCCGCCATGAAAAGGTTCTCCAACAGGCCTTTGATGGTCGGACCGGTGTGGGTGTGGGTCGCGCAGATGGCGAGACGGCTCTGGTCGAAAGGTGTCTTGCGGCTGATACGTTTCGCGACCTCACGGGTGATCCAATCCGGGACGCCGATAAGATCCGCAGTGATCAGGATGACGGGATCCGTTTCACCGATCGCGATGGATTTGGCCCAAAGCTTTTGCGCCACTCCCGCCGATGGTTTTGAGCGGTTGCCGTAACCGTTCAGGCGGATCGCTTTGGTGGGGGTGATGTCGGCTCGGGCGACGCCGGCATGCACGAGCTGTGCGACGGCGCGATCAGCCGGGGCAAAGGACAGGACAGCGAGAGCCAAAAAAAGCCGCAATCGGGGGGTGTTCATGAAACCCGAGTATGTTCGGGTTGCGTTTCAATGCAAGGAGAGGGGAGGTGGTGGGGCGAAGGGTGGGAAGAATTCTCCTGGTCCGAAATTTCGAACGCGCCTAGGCAAGGGCTTTCCGGATCAGCTGGATGTCGCGGGTGACGCCGGTGAGCCGTTGGTCCAGGCCCTGGTGAAAGTAGGTGAGCTTCTCGTGATCGAGGCCCATGAGGTGGAGGATGGTTGCGTGCAGATCGCTGACGTGGGCGCGATCTTCGACGGCGTCGAAGCCGAGTTCATCGGTCGCGCCGATGGCTTGGCCGCCTTTGACGCCTCCGCCAGCGAGCCACATGGTGAAGCCATGCCAGTTGTGGTCCCGGCCGGGTTTGTCGACGCCTTCGCTGGTTGGGGTACGTCCGAATTCGCCGCCCCACACGAGCAGGGTCTCATCCCAGAGTCCGGTGCGTTTGAGGTCGGTGATCAGCGCCGCGATGGGTTGATCGGTTTCTCCGGCGTGAAGCGTGTGGTTGGAGATGCAGTCATTGTGTCCGTCCCAGGTGTCCTCGATGTGTCCGCCGCCGGAGTAGAGCTGGATGAAGCGGACGCCGCGTTCGATCAACCGGCGGGTGATCAGGCACTTGCGACCGAAGTCGGAGGTGAGCTTCTCATCCAGGCCATACATCGTGCGAGTGGGCGCGGATTCCTTTTCCAGATCGACGGCCTGGGCCGCGGCGGTCTGCATGCGATAGGCCAGTTCGTAGGATTCGATTCGCGCAAGCAGTTCGTTGTCGACGATTCCCTGTTTGGCACGTGCCTCGGCGTGTTGCCCGTTCAATTCTTTCAACAGATCCAGACTGCGGCGTTGGGCGCGATCGGTGGTACCCGTCGGGGTGGCCAGATTCAACAGCGGTTGTCCGGCGCTGCGGAACGTCGTGGCCTGGTAGGCAGCGGGCATGTAGCCGCTGGACCAGTTTGAAGCGCTGCCGATAGGCCCGCCGCGGGGATCTGTCATGACGACGAACGAAGGAAGATTTTCGTTCTGCGTGCCGAGTCCGTAGCTTAGCCAGGAACCCAGACAGGGCTTGCCGATGGTCACACTGCCGGTGTTCATCTGGATACAGCCGGAGGCATGGGCGGCGGTATCGGTATACATCGAGCGGAGCACACAAAGATCGTCAGCGTGCTCGCTCAGGTGGGGATAGAGGCTGCTGATGGGCAGACCGCTCTGTCCGTGGTTCTGAAACTTGAACGTGCTCTGGGTGAGGTGTCCGACCGGGCGGTTGTTCGAACCGACCTTTACCTTGCCCGTGTATTTCTTCCCGTGCCATTTGGACAACTCAGGTTTGGGATCGAACGTGTCGACCTGGCTGGGGCCGCCGTTCATGAACAGGAAGATCACATGCTTGGCCTTCGCCGGGAAATGGATCGGGCGCTCGGCGCCGAATGCCTGATCGCGGGACAGCAGATCGATCAGCCCCAGTCCGGCGAATCCGCCACCGGCCTGCCACAGGAATTCCCGGCGGGTCTGGCCACCTGGGGATTGATTGGGAATAAAGCGTTTCATGATCCGCAGCTTTCAGTCGGGATAGACAAATTCATTGAGATTGAAAATCACGCGACATATTTCAGTGAGTGCGAGCTTGCGACTTCCCAGCTCTGTCACCTGTTCGGCGTGGAACCGTTGCATGGATCGGCGTTCCGCCGCGGAAGGCGCGCGGGCCAGTGCGAGTTGCCACGCCAATTCGATTTGGTCGCTCAATTCTGGGCCAGCCTTTATGAGGAGGCGATCGGCGAAATGGCGGGATTGTCGAATTGCGAAGTCACCGTTGAACAGGGTCAGTGCCTGGGTGGGGACGGTGGTGACGTTTCGCTTCGCGGCGGACTGGGTGGTGTCGCACAGATCGAGAACTTCGAGCATTGGAACCAGCAGGGAACGTTTGACGAACGCGTAGATCGTCCGCCGGGAAGCCTTCTTCTCATCGAACACCGGCCAGCTGGAAGTCTTGTCGGCATGATTGAGCAGTGCGTCCTTGGGCACGAAGGGATACATCGCCGGGCCATACATCTGGCGATCCAGTTTTCCGCTGACATGCAGCATTGAATCGCGGATGGCCTCGACTTCAAGCCGGTGCCGGGGTTGTCGCCAGAGCAGGCGATTCTCCGGATCTTCAGTGGCGTAGGCAGCCACTCCGTCCCGGCTCATCTGGTAGGAACGGCTGGTCATGATCAGACGGTGGAGCTTCTTGAGGGACCATTCGGCGTCGTGCACAAACCAATGGGCAAGCCAATCGAGCAGCTTGGGGTGCGTGGGCTTTTCGCCGATCAGACCGAAGTCGTTCGGGGTGCGTACAATGCCGTGGCCGAAGTGCCATTGCCACGCGCGGTTGACGATGACCCGGGCGGTCAAGGGGTTGTCCGACAGGGTGAGCCAGTTCGCAAATGAAAGTCGTCGTCGTGAGGTCAACCCCGGTTTCAAGAACTCCGGCTGACTTTCGGCGAGCACTATCGGAACGGCGGGTGGAACGACCTGGGCTGGCGCTCGGGGATTGCCGCGCTCGAGCAGACGGGTTTCCGGAGCAGTGCCTTGTTCGTGGAGGATGTAGGCCTGATGCACATCGGTAAGTTTCTTCTTGAGATCGTCGATGATCGCGTCTCGTTTCCGAATCTGGGCGTTGGCCGACTCGGGGAGAGTGGAGCGACTTTCCTGATCGAGTTTGGCCTGGTTTGCCTTGACCAACTT